>CAZUGG010000187.1:0-10993 GCA_964619905.1 uncultured Dehalococcoidia bacterium | reverse complement strand
CAAGCAGTTGATCCGTAACGGCGTTATGGCCAACCTAACTCAGGTGATTGACTATGAGACGGCAGCGCTTGTGGTGTCCGACTTTGGTTACGAACCCTCGGCTAGTGTGGGAACTGGGGCCGAAGACCTCTCAGCCCATGTTGTCCTTGACGAAGAAGGAGCAGATCTCCAGGCACGGCCTCCGATTGTCGCTATTCTCGGGCATGTCGATCATGGGAAGACGACACTGTTGGATGCGATTCGGAAAGCAAACGTTGCCGAAGGGGAGGCTGGGGGTATAACCCAGCACATAGGAGCTTATCAGGTTGAGGTCGATGGTAAGCCTATCACTTTCTTGGACACGCCAGGGCACGAAGCCTTTACGGCCATGCGGGCTCGAGGGGCTCAGGTCACCGATATTGCGATTCTGATTATTGCCGCGGACGATGGCGTAATGCCTCAGACAATCGAGGCCATTGACCACGCTAAAGCAGCTGATGTTCCGATCATAGTTGCGTTAACGAAGACAGATCTACCTACGGCCAATCCAGACCGATCCAAGACTCAGCTAATGGAGCGTGAGCTTGTAGTCGAAGAATATGGTGGAGAGACGGTGGCTGTTGCGGTCTCCGGCAAGACTGGCGATGGTATCGCGGACCTGCTTGACAACATCCTTCTGGTGGCGGAGATTCAGGAACTGAAAGCCAATCCTGAGCGATTGGCGCAGGGGGTAGTGGTCGAAGCGCACGTCGATCGAAACCGAGGGCCTGTGGCCACGGTCCTCGTGCAAAATGGGACCCTGCGAGTCGGGGATCCGATCCTTGCTGGCCAGATAAGCGGAAGGGTGCGTGCACTTGTCGATGACGCTGGAGAGCGGGTCGAGGAGGCGGCGCCATCTAAGCCGGTCGAAGTACTAGGGCTCGATGGTCTGGCACAAGCAGGTGATCCGCTAGAGGCTTTCCAGTCAAATAAGGTGGTCAAGGAGCAATCTGAGCAGCGTAGGATGGCAGGCGGGTTGGACTTGGTTTCGAGAGGGTCGATCACAGAAGAGATCTATGCTGAGGGCGATACCCAGATCCGAGAATTGCCGATCATTATCAAGACCGACGTCCAAGGGTCCGTGGAAGCTCTTCGCGGTAGCCTTGAGCGTATATCTCACGAGCAGACGAAGGTTCGTATTCTGCACGCTGCAGCTGGCTCTATAAACGAAAGTGATGTACTGCTCGCCGCGGCATCAAACGCGATGATCGTTGGTTTTAACACGCCTGTGGAGCCTGGAGCAAGAACTGTTGCGGAAGAGGCGCGTGTCCAGATTGGCACTTACACGATCATTTACGAGGTTATCGACGACGTCAGCAAGGCGCTAAAAGGGATACTTGAGCCGGTTATCAAAGAAGTGGTGGATGGCCACGCGGAGGTGCGCCAAGTATTCATTATTGGTCGCCGAGCACGAGTGGCTGGTTGCTACGTGGCTGATGGCAAGGCCCTTCGGAACTCTATGGCTCGGGTGACGCGGGACGGTGAGGTTGTGCTTGACGCACCAGTTCAGACTCTCAAGCGGTTCAAGGACGATGCCCGGGAAGTGGCGACCGGCCTAGAGTGTGGTGTTGCGGTTGAAGGCATGACTGACTTCCATGAAGGCGATACGATAGAGTTCTACCATCAGGAGAGGGTCGCAGCACTATAGCATTCGTCCGTTTCCCACTCTCGGACTTGCTACTAGGTTTCTATGACTAGTGCTGGATTGCCAGGAGGCATCGATGTTTAAGTCCCGCACGATTGACCCGCCGTACCCGGCGAAAGTTACAAAGTCTTTGCTTAATAAGTGGAATGGCGAAGTAAGAGTGTGGGATTCGCCAAAGAGTGCAATTGAGGGAGCCAAGGTCCTCGACGTTATTACTAGGCCACTCTCGGCCAAGGTGTTGGAGGAGCAGCTCGATATGTATGGGTCCGTACCCCAGAGAGCCCGTATTTCTTACCAGAGGAGTAAGGAAGGGTGGGTTATTTTCGAGATGATCCGGAAGATCAGTTCTAAAGCCGATAACCAATAGCCTGGAGTTCCCCTTTTCCCCGCAGGATCCCCAAAACTTTTAGGTGGGGCGCGTTGCCTAGGACGAGTCACTCCACTACAGCCGCTGTGGTGATGGCATAGGTTTCTTCTCCATGTCCCCGTGGCGATTCGGCACCTTTCAAGCTGGCCCAGGACGTACCTCGATCGCCTTGGTCAAGACTGATTGCGATGGTGTTAGAAGTCGTTCTGTTAAAGGGAAACGGCCGCGGAGACCACTAAGTTAGTGACATTCTGATATAGCGGGTCCGTTGCTGCGGGTTTCGGTGAGGCGTACAATTGAACCCTGAATCCCCGAAGTGCACTCTAAAATCTGAAGCACGCTTCAGGACGCACACGTTTCTCCTGTGGAACCCCGAGTACGAGATGACTGCTCCTCGATCAACGTTGCGCTGATTGGCGTAGGCGTTGTAGGCGCTGGCGTCCTCGATTGCTTTGGCGGTTGACCGCTGAACTTGACTCTGCCTGGCGGCGATCTTGGTGGCCCTACGGCTGCTACGGTGAAGTTGTGGTCCGCGGCTCGACGCTCAGCCAGCAATTCTAAGGCAGCGTCGGCGGACCGGATTGGCACTCTTGTGACGCGACGCGAGGATGGCACCGCGCGCTTCTTCTATGATGAGGCTACGGCACCTGAACCGGCTTGGCGTAGTGTTGTCAGGGATCCGAACGTTGACATTGTGGTTGAGCTTACCGGTTCACCTGTTGCGGAGGCGATTATTGAGGAGGCGCTTTGGAATGGCAAATGCGTGGTGACTGCCAACAAGGCGGTGGTAGCCCGTTCAGGCCATGACCTCGTGCGGCTCGCGAGGTCTCGGGGCGTGATTCTTGCCTATGAAGCTGCTGTTGGCGGGGGAATGCCAGTTGTGCAGACCATCGCTAGTTCGGTTGGAGGTGAGGTCGAGGCCATCCTCGCGATTCTCAATGGCACCACAAACTTTATTCTGTCGAAAATGATGGAGAGGGCCAATTCATCCGAGGCTGGCTCGTACCAACGGGCGGTGTGCGCAGCCATTCATGGCGGTCTTGCGGAAGCCGATCCTGGAGCCGATGTTCTTGGGGACGACGCTCGCAGTAAGATAATCATTTTGTCCGGTCTGGCGTTCGGAGTCCGACTTCGCCCGCAGGATGTCTACTTTCGAGGTATATCCCGCCGAGGTCCCGTTAAGTCGGTAGTCACTGATAGAGCCGCTCTTCACCGATGCCCTGGTTCGGAATCGCCATGCACGGCTATTTGTGCGGATGACGATCATTTGGGGACTAGTCCTATCTTCACCGCATCAGATCTTGCTACCCTGCAAGCTGCGGGGCTGACTCCAAAATTGCTGGCCGGGGCCCAGAGGATTGACGATCGGGTAGTTGCCTGGGCCCAACCGGCGGCCGTTCCGTTGAGCCACGCGCTTGGAGGCATTAATGATGCCGAGAATGGGTGCCTATTGGACGTACGGTCACCAGGATCGGGAAAAGGGGCTCTTTTTAAGATCGCGTTGCGTGGGCCCGGGGCTGGTGGTCCTGAAACGGCATCGTCCGTTATCGCAGATATCCTCTTTTGTGCCCGGCAACTGGCTTCGCACAGGTGCTCCCACGATGGGGCACCCTACTATATGTACGGGGCCGACTCATTTAGTCACCCTCAGGGGTTCGGGGGCGTGGCTTCTTTGCTCGCGGCTAAGAGGCTTCAGACGAAGTTTCTGATTCGCTTTGATGTTGGCCCTAAGATGAAGTCTCAGGATCTGTTGGCAGCTCTCCAGGAAAATGGTGTGGAAGCAACGATCGATCCGGCGGGAGCCTCTTCAAATGCGGTCTATCTGCGAACCGGTCTTCAATCTATGCAATCGATTGAACACGCAATCGGAAGGACCGTTGGGAACATGCCCATTGATGGCGCACTCATGAACGTACTTTATCTTCCCATCATTGAGGGCACGGGCTGGGAGGTATCGTGACTAAAGCTACATCGAAGCTGGTCCGGGGACGTCTCACGTTCGTAAATGCTCTCCGCAACTTCCTGCAGGAGCAGAACTACGTTGAGGTCCAGACGCCGCTACTGCACAGACGACTCGCTGGTTTTGAGAAAGGTGTTGGGTTCAGCACCTATTCTGCCTCACTTGGCGAACGGCTTTGGCTGCGGGCGGCACCGGAACTATATCTGAAGCGACTAATCATAGAATGGGGGCCTAAGGAAGCGAGTAAGTTGTTCGAGTTTGCGCTCTGCCTTCGGGATGATTTCGACGAGGCAAGCCCAAGTGATAGCTTCGATCGGCCGGAGTTTACTCTTCTCGAACTCTATACTGTGGATGAAGATTACGAGCGGCTTGAGCTTCTTCTACGCGATGCTATTGTTGTTGGCGTTAATGCACTGCGGTCCGTCGGGGTTTTACCAAACGATGGCTCTCCATTCGGGACTGGTGATTGGAGCCGCATCGGCTTTGCCGAATCCTTGAAGAAGCTTGACGAGGGTTTTGATCTTGACGAGCTTCTCGCCAGCGCTGGGTCAGGCGTGGTCGCTAAAGGGGCTGATGGTCATGCCGAAGCGATCGAAGTCCGTGCTGCGGACGCCGATCTGGTCGCCGCGTCAGAGCGCGTTTTGCGTCAGGTTGCTGATTTGACTCCCTATTTGCGCATGGGGCCGCAAGGCTATTGGTTTGATTTCGTCGAACGGGCATTCCGACAGGGCATTGTCCCTTCTTTTACGGAGCCGACGGTCGTTCATTCACTGCCTCTTGAATCAAGCCCAATGGCCCAGTCGTCCGATGGGGTGCACTGCGATAAGTGGGAACTTTACATGGGCGGTCTTCGAGTGGCGCTTGCTCAACGCGAACTCATGGACGCTAATGTCCAGGCCGTCCGGTTTAGGCACATCGACCATCTTCGACGACAGGGCTACGATGTGCTTCCAGAGCCGGACAAAGAGTTTGTGGAGGTGCTCCGGAAATGGCCTGTCGGCGCACCCCTTGTCGGCATGGGTATCTACGTCGATCGATTGATAGGCTTGATTCTCGGGCTCGTGAGCCCGGACGGCCATGGTCAAGAGCAGATGATCCCCAACGTTTTCAAGCGGTACACTGAGACTTCCACCTGACCTATGGATGAAAGAACTTCCCGAGCTGAAAAGGTGATCCGCCTGAGGGAATCCGGCGTCGATCCTTATCCCCACTTGTATGTAAGAAGCCATACGATCGGAGAAGCCCGAGAGGCCTACAAGGCCGATCAGGACATGCTGAAAGCAAGCCCAGTTCAACTTGCTGGCCGACTAATCGAGGTCAGGCGGATGGGTAAAGTGATCTTCGCTCGCATAGAAGATCAGGATGACGCGATCCAGATCTATCTAGCGCTGGATAAAACCCAAGATTACCTAAGGTTCAAGGAGCTAGTCGATCGAGGAGACGTCGTGGGTGTTGAAGGGCCGCTTTTTGTTACTAAGACCGGCGAACTCACGGTCCAGACGCATAGGTTTGAGCTGCTCGCGAAAGCGCTGCAACCTATGCCCGAGAAGTTCCACGGGCTAAAGGATTTGGAGACTAAACGGCGACAGCGCTACCTTCATCTAATGTCAGATGGTGAAGCTCGGCAGCTGTTTAGGAAACGGTCACAGATCTTCTCTTCGGTTAGGAACTTTATGGAGGGCCACGGCTTTCTCGACGTCCAAACCCCCATGCTTCAGCCAATCTACGGTGGAGCTGCAGCGAGGCCGTTCGTAACTCACCACAATGATTTGAAACGTGATCTGTACCTACGTATCGCACAGGAACTTTATCTCAAACGCCTTATTGTAGGAGGCTTCGATCGAGTCTACGAGATGGCCCCGGTTTTCAGGAACGAAGGCATCGACTCAACCCATAACCCCGAGTTCACTATGATGGAGGCCTACCAAGCTTACGCGGACTACTCGCACATGATGGATTTGGTCGAGGCTCTGGTGCGGCATGTTGCCCAGGAGGTGAACGGGAGTTACGAACTGCCGTCCCGCGAGGTCGACGGTTCCCAGGTTAAGATCGATGTGGGCAAGCCGTGGAGGCGCCTGGCTTACTTCGATGCCCTCAGAGAATACGCTGGAGTCGATTTGTCGCCGAGTGCGTCTCGGGTCGAGGCTTTAGGCGCTGCGGAGTCTGTTGGCATCTTGGGTGGGGATCTAGAGGGGTTGGGGTCGGAGCAGATCATCGGCGAGATCTTCGATCAGCGGGTCGAGGAGAAACTTATTGAGCCCACCTTGATCCTGGACTACCCGGCCGCGCTCTGCCCCTTGACTAAGAGGCATCGGGAGTCCCCATTGCTTGCTGAGCGATTCGAACCCTATATTGCTGGATTTGAGTTGGGGAACGCTTTCTCTGAGTTGAACGACCCCGAGTATCAGAGAGCGCAGTTCGTTGCGCAAGGTCGTGCTGCTCAGGCCGGCGACGAGGAGGCGCATCCCATGGACGATGACTATATAAACGCCCTCGAGTATGGACTGCCACCGACAGGTGGTCTTGGTATCGGTATGGACCGACTTGTCATGCTCCTGACAGGAATGTCGAGTATTCGGGACGTTATCCTCTTTCCCCTACAACGCCAGCTTCCTGAAGAGCGAAACAGGGGCGAATCGAGGTAAACAGATGGAGGTTCGGCAGCGTGTCAGCGATATAGTGGTCGAGGAGGGTTGGGCCTTGATCAAGCTTGGGAGGGTGCCGGATAAGCCGGGCATCGCTGCTCAGATATTCTTAACGATTGCCAACGCCCATATCTCCGTCGATCTTATTTTGCAGAACGCGAGTGTAGACCGGATGACGGACATTTCTTTCACTGTGCGCCGAGACGATGTGGAGTCAACGGTTGGTTGTCTAGAAGCGATTAGAGATGAGGTTGCTGTTGATTCGATCGAAGCAATGCAACGACTGACCAAAGTGGAGCTTGTAGGAACCGGGATCGTCAGTGATCCTTCATACGTTGGTGGCCTCTTCAAGGCGCTTGGGGAATCCCAAGTAAACGTAATAGCGATTGGCACCAGCGAGGTCCGAATCTCGTGCCTGATTCAGCAGGAGGATCAAAAGAAGGCTGCTGACGCTTTGCACGGTGCGTTTCAGGTGAGAGAGGCCTAGTCAGCCTACGTACCTAGTACCAGTAAACGCACACTGTGACCCCATTGTTCTTCATGTGCTTTGCGTAGTCTCTCGAGCCGCTCTTGGAATGGTGCCTCGCAAATCGTGTCAGTTGTCATGATCACTGCGTCTTCGTGATTGTCCGTATAGTAGCCTTTCCGAAGTCCAACAGCCTCGAATCCGTACTTCTTGTATAGGTTCTGGGCACCTTTGTTGCTAGCCCTGACCTCAAGTGTCATGACTCTAGCCTGTTTGGGAAGCGAAAACTCAGCGCTTGCGAGAAGCAGCAACTCGCCTATCCCTTGTCCCCGGTCTGTCTCCCTCACGCCTATTACTGCTAGATGGGCTTCGTCGGTGACAAACCAGAGGCCGGCAAAGCCGACTACTTCCCCGTTTGGGTAGGTTTCAGGTAAGTCGTTCGTGCCAGCTGCTTCCCGAAACCTTGATAACAACTTTGAGACCAAGCCCTGATCCGGACCTGGGGGTCGAAGGAGGGCCGTCCGCGCTTCGCTCAAGGCGTTGTTTGGGTCTCGGGCCCGGCAGGCCACCAAGTATGCGGCGCTGCGATTTTGCAGTTCACGTCGGAAAGGCGTCGGTACCCATCCCGTCGGAAAGCACTCCCGTTCGATACCTGCCACCTGGCGGATGTCGTGGGTGGTCATTGGCCGTACGAGGTGACCCATGGGAGGCTGTTTACCTTCGTCCCTGGGTAATTCGGGTATTTGCATGTCGGCCGCGGATTCTAGCACATGCCAAAGCCCACAGGCCAGAAACAGGGAAACTTAGCAGCAACTGTAGAGTGCGTTTGCGAACTCAGCGTCAGGTGACAATTGTCCAACCTAAATAGGAGTCCGAAGGCGTCCCAACATCCCGGCCAACTCTTAACGTCTTGGATGCTGATGTTGTCTCGATAGGCGATTTTCCGATTAGGTCCTTCAGACGGATATCAGGAGATAGGATGAAGAGCGACAGCGAGATTTATTACAAGGCACGTGGATGCCTCAGGTTAAGGTGCCGGATGTCATTTATGGATTGGGTAAGGTTGGAATCGACAACCGTTAGTTGCCGTTGTCGCGTCGTTCCTCATCGACGATCTCTCCATCGTTCATATGTATGACGCGATTGGCGGCTGTGGCGACCTCGTCCGAGTGGGTAACAAGTATGAAAGTCTGCCGCTTCTCTCGGTTCAACTTGGAGAGTAGGGCCATAACTTCTGCGGAGTTAGTACTGTCTAAGTTTCCCGTCGGCTCGTCTCCCCACACGATCTCGGGTTCATTTACCAGTGATCGGGCGATGGACACACGTTGCTGTTGGCCGCCGGAGAGCTCGGACGTGTAGTGTCTTCCACGGTCGGCGAGTCCTACCAGATCTAGCACTTCGTTTGCTCGCTCACGTGCTTCGTGTTGATTCGTGCCGGAAACGAGCATCGGCATTTCTACATTCTCAACTGCAGTAAGTACAGGAAGCAGGTTGAATGCTTGGAACACGTAGCCCATTCGCGTTGCCCGGTAACGTGTCTTCTGGTCGTCTGTCATCGTGGCGAGTTCAGTCCCTCCGATGCTTACGCTTCCTGAATCGATGTCGTCAAGGCCCGAGAGGCAATTGAGAAGTGTTGTTTTGCCACAGCCACTGGGCCCCATGATCGCTAACATCTCTCCGGGTTCGACGGAGAGGTTGACTGCACGAAGCGCGTGCACCAAAACCCGACCGGAGTCGTAGGTTTTGTTCACATCAATAGCCCGAACGATGGCGGCGGCGTTTTCCGTTGTCGTCATATACTCTTCCCAACCTTCTTAAGGGGGACTCGTTAAGGTCGTTCCGTTGCTGTCATTCTCGACTCAGGCGAGGATGAAGGATTTTCAATCGTTGTTTTCGATCTATACTGACGACCCGAGTGCTTCGATCACTGCACTGGCCATGGCCTGTGTGGTTACCGCACGTTCACCTTGGCCGGCGATGTCCGGGGTGCGCACACCTTGGCTTAACACTTGTTGAACTGCTATCTCAATCGCTGCCGCTGCTTTATCCTCGCCTAAAGAAAACCGAAGCATGAGTGCGACACTTAAGATCATGGCTAGCGGATTAGCCTTTTGCTGCCCGGCGATGTCCGGCGCGCTGCCGTGGATTGGTTCGTAAAGACCGAAAATGCGACCGTCAGTCCCGCCGGATCCGATACTTTGACCGCCGAGACTCGCGGATGGAAGCATTCCCATCGAGCCTGCCAAAACGGCTGCCTCATCTGTCAAGATATCGCCGAAAGTATTCTCAGTGACTATCACGTCAAACTCGGTGGGGGCCCGTACTAGATTCATCGCCGCAGTGTCCACCAACATGTGTTGCAGTTCTACGTTTGGGTAGTCTGTCGCTAATTCCGTTGCGATTGCTCGCCAGAGACGAGACGTTTCCAGAACGTTTGCTTTGTCCACTGACGTCAATTTCCTCCGTCGACCTTGGGCTAGCTCGAAACCAATACGCAAAACCCGTTCGATTTCCTTCTCGCTGTAGACCATGGTGTCAACGGCACGGCGTCCCTTGGTGGTGTCCCAGCGCTTCTTGGGCTTTCCGAAATAGAGCCCACCCGTCAGTTCTCGTATCATCAGTAGATCGAGCCCTTTCAGCAGGTGAGGTTTGAAAGGTGTTGCATCCATCAAATCGGGATAGGCACTGACAGGCCGCAAGTTGGCAAAAAGTCCTAGATGGCTACGCAGCTTCAGTAGTCCGGCCTCGGGCCGTGTCTTCGACGTTGGGTTGTCCCATTTAGGTCCGCCCACGGCACCGAGCAAGACTGCGTCGGCTTTTCTGCACATAGAGAGTGTCTCTTCAGGCAAGGGTTCGCTGGTAGCGTCAATTGCGCATCCGCCGATCATGCCTTCGCTATAGTGGATCTGGTATCCGAAGATCGTTGCGATCTGGTCGAGGACGCGTCGGCCTTCAGCCATTACCTCTGGCCCGATACCGTCGCCTGGGAGCAGGGCTATGAAAAACTTCACTTCCATGTCCTCACGTCTACGAAATGTCCTTTGATCGCCGCTGCGGCTGCCATCGCTGGGCTGACGAGGTGGGTACGGCCGCCCTTACCTTGTCGTCCCTCGAAATTGCGATTGGATGTGGATGCGCACCGCTCCCCCTCCGCTAGGACGTCGGGATTCATACCCAGACACATCGAGCAACCGGCTTCACGCCAATCGAAGCCTGCGTCACGGAAAATTTTGTCGAGACCTTCGGCTTCGGCTTGCCGCTTTACAGCGAAGGAACCAGGCACAATCATTGCAATCACCCGGTCGCTCACCCGGTTGCCAGAGACGACTTTTGCGACTGCTCGGAGATCCTCGATGCGAGCGTTGGTGCATGAGCCAATAAAAGCTCGGTCAATAGGAATGTCCGTGATTAGAGTGCCGGGCTCTAAATCCATGTAAGCGAGGGCCCGCTCAATCGACCCGCGCTCGGTGGTGGTTGGGGCATCTGCCGGATCGGGTACGCTTCCCGTCACCGGAACGACATGGCCGGGATTTGTGCCCCACGTGACGTTGGGCACGATACTTGATGCGTTAATTTTGACAACGCGGTCGAAGACAGCTCCGTTGTCGGTTGCAAGTTGACGCCAACGCTCAACCGCTTTGTGGAAGCTGTTCCCTTGTGGCACATGTTCTCGGCCACGCATGTAGTCGAATGTTGTTTCGTCGGGTGAAATCATTCCTGCACGGGCGCCCGCCTCGATCGACATATTGCATACAGTCCTCCGTCCTTCCATAGAGAGATCTCGGATTGCCTGCCCGGTGTACTCGACAACATGGCCGACGGCACCAGCGACGCCAATTTCGGCGATTATGGCCAGGATGATGTCTTTAGCACTAACGCCCTTGGGTAGAGG
>CAZUGG010000186.1:0-2898 GCA_964619905.1 uncultured Dehalococcoidia bacterium | reverse complement strand
CCATACACCCGTCAATCGCTTCTTCCGCCTGCTCGAACGTTTCAGAAACTGTGACGCCTTTACCTCCCGCAAGCCCATCGGCTTTAATTACAGGTGGCTCGCTAAGGGTATGCAGATACTTCTTAGCCTCCACTGGGGAATCTAAAACCATCCCGTTGGCACACTTGACTCCAGCTGCCTCCATCACGGAACGGGCAAATGCTTTGCTCGACTCGATCTCTGCGGCCGCCTTGGTAGGACCGAATACTAATAAACCTCAATCTGCCAACGCATCAACTAGGCCCGCCGCAAGAGGCCCTTCGGGGCCGACAACGACAAGATCCACCGCATTTTTTTCTACGGACTCCAATATGCCGCCAACGTCTGTGCCATTCACAGGCAAGTTCACACCCAATGTGCCCGTCCCGGCATTACCTGGGGCGCACAAGACCGACCTAACGCGTGGGCTTTTGCTTAACTTCCACGCTATCGCGTGTTCACGGCCACCGTTCCCAACGACAAGAACTCTCAGCTTAGACCACTCACTTCTACAACCCCTATAGGGGCTCTTACTCCCACTCGATGGTCCCAGGGGGTTTACTAGTAATGTCGTATACCACTCGATTAACACCTGGAACATCGTTTACTATGCGATTGGATATCTTGGCAAGCAGGTCATAGGGCAAGCGCGCCCAGTCGGCAGTCATCGCGTCCTCGCTCGTCACAGCTCGAATCGCAACCACGTGACCATACGTCCGATGATCTCCCATTACCCCAACACTAGAGCTTCCAGTCAGAACCGCGAAGCTTTGCCAAAGTTCACGATACAGCTTAGCTTTTTTGATCTCGTTCATGACCACCCAATCGGCAGCACGTAGCGTTTCTAATTTTTCGTTTGTCACCTCACCTATGATCCTTATAGCAAGCCCGGGGCCGGGAAAAGGCTGTCTATACACGATATCTTCAGACAAGCCCAACGCCAGACCAACTTCTCTCACCTCATCTTTGAACAAATTTCGGAGCGGCTCGATCAACTGCAGACGCATTTCATCCGGAAGACCGCCAACGTTGTGGTGAGTTTTAATTGTGACCGAGGCGTTGGAGTTAGTTGCGCTCTCGATTACATCTGGGTATAGGGTCCCCTGAGCTAAGAAGTCGGCATCCTTAATTTTCGCCGCCTCTTCCTCGAAGACAGCTATGAACTCCGCTCCTATCGCCTTACGCTTTTCTTCTGGGTCAATCACTCCCACCAAACGTTCGAGGAACCTATCACCGGCTTCACTATGGATAATGTTCATGCGGAGGTGCCGATTGAACTGATTGAACACCCTTTCCGACTCCTCGAGCCTCAGCAAACCGTTATCCACGAATATACAAGTGAGCTGGTCCCCAAGAGCACGGTGCACAATCGCAGCGACCACAGAGGAGTCGACCCCCCCAGATAATGCACAGACGACCTGCCCGCTCCCAACTTGAGCCTTAATCTTGTCGACCTGGTCTTCGATGAAGTTCTCTGGGGTCCAATCACCAGAACACCCGCACAGGTTGTAAAGGAAGTTATGGAGAACTTCCTTCCCCTGTTGCGTATGGACCACCTCAGGGTGAAATTGAAGGCCAATCAACCCTTCATCGTTCCCCATAACGGCGACCGGGCTGTTGTCCGTAAATGCGAGGCTCCGAAACCCTGGCGGCATCTCCGCGACTTTGTCGCCATGGCTCATCCATACGGGTACGGCTGAAGGAATATTTTCAAACAAAGGAGATTCTTCATCGTTCTGGTGGAGCACAGCATGCCCATATTCGCGGCTCTCGCTGGGCTCGACTCGGCCCCCCAACTGATGCGCCATCAACTGCATCCCATAGCAAATACCCAAAACCGGAACCTTTTGGTCAAATAGCCCGACCGGGGCAAATGGCGCTTTGTCGTCGTAGACACTCGCAGGACCACCTGAGAGTATGAACCCCTTGGGTTTCATCTCCAGGATTCGTTCCCAAGGTGTGTCATGCGGCACAAGTTCACAGTAGACGTTCAGCTCACGGATACGTCGAGCGATAAGCATCGAGTACTGTGAACCAAAGTCCAAGACAACGACTGTTTCTTGGCGCTTTATTGGAAGTTCCAGAGGAGAGGCAGCCTCGCGGCCGTCCTTCTCCTTGGCGATCCCCAGATAGGTCGAAACTTCTACGTCGCCGCTAACGGAGACTCGCCGGGCCTGGTCATCGACCACTCGCTCCACCGAGCCCTCCTGGAAAAATCGGGGTCAGCTTAGCACCCTGTGCTATACTCGGTCAAGGAGTCAAAGACGTGGATCAACAGATTGAGACCGGCCTCTCGATCCTCCGACGAGGCGGCCTCGTCGGCTACCCCACGGACACCGTTTACGGGCTCGGTTCTGACGCAACAAATGTCGGCGCCGTGCGTCGCATTTTCGCGGTAAAGAACCGTCCCGCAACCAAGCCTCTTCCCGTCCTCGTCGCGGATATTGAGATGCTTCGACGCGTCGTACCAACCATCGACGATGGCACACTCGCATCTTTATCACAGTTCATGCCCGGAGCCCTCACAATAGTCGGGCGCGCCGCGGCCTGGCTACCAAAGGATGTTACTGCCGGATCCTTAACGGTAGGGGTCCGGATTCCTGATCACCCTTTGGCCCTTCAATTGTGCGCGGGTTTAAACCAGCCATTAATCGGGACCAGTGCTAACATCTCCGGGCTCCCGAGTCCTCTGAATGCCACAGAGGCCAAACAGCAGCTGGGAAACACCGTGGACTACTTCATCGAAGGCATCTGCACCGGTGGAGTCGAATCAACCGTCCTTGACCTGTCCCCAAATCAGCCCAAAATCATCCGCGAGGGAGCCATCTCAGCTGAGGTAATTTTAACGGCTCTTGGCCAGACTTCCCAACCAACAAATGG
>CAZUGG010000185.1:0-4785 GCA_964619905.1 uncultured Dehalococcoidia bacterium | reverse complement strand
AAAGGAGTCATTAAGCGCAAAAAAGATTATTTTGGGGAGCCGATGAGCGCGGATCTGTTGGACGAGCTCGTCAGCTCGTGTGATGCTGTTATTACCGGGGTAGGGGACTGAGGTTCATGCTCTTCGGCCCTTGCGGTCGATGCGGCGATGTTGGAGGACCGAGGCATTCCCACTGCGGCCATTGGTCCCGACAAGCTAGTGCTAAGCATAGGTACCGCCATGGCCCGGCGCCACGGATTTAATGATTACCCTTTCGTTGTGATTGATTACCCATATGCGGAGAGTCTCACTACCGAAAGTCTAGAGTTGCACAGACAGAAAGCGTGGCCTCAAATAGAGAGCGTCCTCCTTGAGAGAGACATCTAGTGCGAACATTCGACCCAGCTGCTGAGGAAGCATACACGGGCCTCGAGCAGTTGCTTCGGGCCAAACGGGGTGAGGCGCCTCACGCTCCCATGCTTCAACTCCTCGGTGTGGACATCGATGATGTCGAGCCAGGCAGGATCGTGCTTAGCTGTCGTCCGACCGAGGTTCATCTGAATAGGGTTGGTACGATACACGGCGGTTATGCAGCGTCTGTTCTCGATACCGCAGCGACGTTATGTTTCCTCTCGACGCATGGTCCAGGGGAAATGTCTTCCACCATCGATTTGACCATCAAGTACATCCGGCCGCTCTTCCCTGGAATGGGGGTCTTGCGCTGCGAAGGGCAAGTGATCTCGGCAGGGAAACAGCTGGGGGTGACAGAGGCCCGTCTTGTGGATGAGGTCGGCAAAATTTATGCCCATGCCACTTGTACTTGCATCAAGTTGAACCGGATGCCGGGAGAAGCTTAGTTGTTACAAGCGTCAAGATTTTTCAGAGCTCGAGATTGACGTCTAGATTACGTTTTCTTCCGCCAACGTCTTAAGGTCGCTTTGCGGAATCCCCAGGATCTCTCGGTAGACGAAGTCGCTATCCTCGGCGTAGTTTGGGTGGCCCCTTCCGATCGTTCCTCCAGGCCTGGTTACCGTTTCGGATAGCTTTACCGGAAACTGTCGAATGGGCCACTCTCCCACCTCGGTATTGGTGAGCGGGACCATCCACTGATCATGCTTCAGCTGAGGATCCCGATCGACTCTATCTGGAGCGTTTTGGCAGACGCCG
Source organism: uncultured Dehalococcoidia bacterium (assembly GCA_964619905.1). Classification (GTDB taxonomy): domain Bacteria; phylum Chloroflexota; class Dehalococcoidia; order SHYB01; family SHYB01; genus DAOUKH01. The sequence continues at coordinate 3,639 of CAZUGG010000185.1, read as the reverse complement.
GCCGGAACCCCCGCGCCCTGCAAGTGCTCCATTAGTTCGAACGGTTCCCAATTCCGGGTCGCAGCACCGATTGCCTCATCCAGGGCTGTCAGGTTGTTCAGTCTAGAATCAAGCGTCGCGAAACGGGGGTCTGACAGTAATTGATTTAGGTCCAGTACATCGATGGTGCTTTTCCACTCGTCTTCAGTGAAGGCTGCGATCGCGATCCAGCGGTCGTCGCCCTTGCAGGGGTACGCTGCGTGAGGGGCGGCCAGTTTGTAGGGGGAAGTGTTGCCAATGCGTTGCCACTGGCGACCGTTTACCTGCGCGTCAAGCATTGCGGTGCCAGTTAGGAGGAGTCCCGGTTCTCCAAGTGATCCGTCGATGTATTGGCCTTTCCCAGTGCGTGCTCTGTAGTAGAGGGCATTTAGCATGGCCATCGCGCAGTAGTAGGATGCACTCCAATCCAGGTAGAGGTATCCCCATCCGGATGGGGGATATGGTGTGGGCATCCCGGCCATTTCGGTCAGGCCGCTGAAGGCCTCGCCGACTGGTGCCGACGATAGATATTCGACGTACTTGCCGCGCTTACCGAAGCCCGGCTGTTGGAGGTAGATTATTGAGTGATTCACCTTGCGCATGTCCTCGTAAGTTATCCCAAACTTGTCGAGCATTTTGGCCGTGAAGTTTTCTACGACTACGTCGGACACTCGGACGAGCTCGAGCATCAACTCAGCGCCTTTGGGGTCGTTGAGGTTTAGTCCGATACTTAGTTTGCCCGGATTCACTTCGGCGAACCCAGCTCCCGCGTTCACCCCGACTCGTGTCGGGATGAGTGCCTCACCGTTCAGGACGCGTTCGCGTTCCTCACCTACGGGTATGCCGCCGAAGGAGCGCATTGTGTCGTAGCGCCCCTTCCATTCCAGGCGAATGTCCTGCGCTCCCATAGCGGCGAGGATTCGGGGTCCGGCTGCACCCGCGACGACCCAAGCGAGGTCCAAGATCCGCACGTCTTCGATTGCGAAGGGTGGATCGTGACTCGAACGGGGGCCGGGGATTGGTTTCCGTGGGGTCTTCGACTTCGTGAATTCATCGAGTAACGTGGTCTCATGTTCGTTGACCTGTGGGGCCTTTGGTCCTTCGCGCCAGGGGCAGTCCTCCGAAAGCCAGGGTGCATTGACGTAGGAGATGCTACGCTCGAGTTCCCGGTGCTCTACCTCTACGAACGTTTTGCGTTCTCGCCAGTGGGGATCCTGGAGATTTTCCTCGGGTTTGCGGATCGGCGCCCAGTGAAGGCGTCGATCCTGACCTTCCTTCCATATGTTTCGGTCAAACTTGAATTTCTGAACCCACGTGCGAGCGACCGCGTGGAAGTGACGAATCACCTCGGGAGTCATTACATACTCAAGGTTCTCATACTTGGGATCGGTGAGATCGTCAGCGGACTGGTACTTTTCCAGCATTTCGACCCACTTTTTGTGCTCCCGCCCAATCATAAATTCGGCGGAGACAAAGGCGAGTATGTGGCGGCCGTCCTTCGTCGTTGCAAGAGTCTCTGGGACCATGCGAGAAGACCCGTAACGCGCTGTCTGCCGGAGTACGCCCTGGCGGCCAAACACCCAGGCGGTGATGTCTGTGCCGGTGTTGCAACTGACGGCGCGGTGAATTGACGAATCGATCTGTTGGCCCCGTCCGGTCCGTTCTCGGTAGAGGAGCGCGCCGATGATTCCGTCGCAAGTTTGGCTGCCGACGATGTGGTTTGAGTGCCACATCTGCGGCGCAATCGGTGGGGTATCGTACAAACCGTCGGGCGTCGGATCATAGCCAGTGACCATCATCACTCCGCCAAGGGCTAGGTGAACCAGGTCCGAGCCCTTCCAGTCCTTCCATGGGCCGGTCTGACCGAAAGGAGTAATGGAGGCCATGATCAGGCCCGGATTGATTGCCTTGAGCTCGTCGTAACCAAGCCCCAGGCTTGCGAGATAACCGGGCGCATAGCTTTCTAATAGGACATCGGTGCCTGCGACTAATTCTTTGAGTCGTCGTTGCCCCGCTTCGCTCTCGATATCGAGGGTTAGGCTCTGCTTGCCGAAGTTGTAATGCCAGAAATGAAGGCTACGCTCGGGGTCCGGCACGTCGTGCACGAAGGGCCCTATCCGGCGTGTTGGACTTCCACCAGGAGGTTCGATTTTGAGGACGTCCGCCCCGGATCCCGCTAGGAGCTTTCCACAGAACTCGGCCTTCTCATCGGCTAGTTCCAGTACCTTGACGTCGAAGAGGAAGCCTTCACCCATGGTGACCTCCGAGGCGGATTATTGATCGAAACGACGTTTGATCTTAGCGAAGTCGAAGCTTGCTGTGTCGTCGAGGCCGATGGAGAAGGTGACGCCAGCAGGATCCGGCTTTTGGGTTACGGGGTCGGGAATGCTGTCGAGCACAATCTTTGCTGCTGTGTCCTCACAAGGCTTGGCATGCCCATGCAGAATGGCGCCTTTGGTGGTGTAATAGCCTGTGTTCTCGGGATGTTCTTCGAAGACGCAGACCACTCGGTTGTCTTTCTGGATGTTGGTAACAGAGTCGGAATTAGCCGGTACTCGGAAGTGCAGAGCACCGTTCCGAATGGTCGTTGCAGCAGCGTCTCCCCAAGGGCCGCCTTCTTCATCCAGTGTGCCTAGCACACAGCGCGTCTCACCGCCCACGAAGGCTTCGAGTTCCTCGGGGGTCATGTTGATGGTGGAATGCTCTCTTGGCATGGCTAACCCCCTCTGAGGTTCTGGATTAGATCGGCTTTGGACGCCGTTATCTCATAGATCACGCGCACTCCGCGTTTGATACGGCCCGCGGTGTCCCCGATCTTCCGCTTATCTTCATCAGGGATGTCGGGTTGCTCCTGGGAGCCCTCCGATCGGGGGTTGCGGGCCCAGGCGAGGCCTTCGGTGACCTTTTCCGCGAACACTTCATCGACAGAGAGCATGCGTGCGTGGCCCCGGTAGACGGCCGCTTCCAGGTTCTTGTTGTCGGAGGGATTAGTGACGACGCAACAGATGCGATCGTCACGCTCCAGGTTCTTTGACTTAATGCTGGCCCGGTACATGTTGAGGTAGAGTTCACCGCCGTACCAACTGGCCATGGGGTGGGCCGTGGGTGATCCGTCTTTACGCTTGGTGATCATGAAGGTTCGCGTATTGCTCCTCATGAACTTCTGTGCCTCTTCAGGCACGACGCTGGGGTCGCTCATCAAGTGCCTCCTACACCTCTGTACGATGTTGCCAGCAGGATGGCAACCGGTGCGTCAGTCATATTGCCAGTTGGTGGGGCTGCCAGCAAGGCCTAACTAGCCCGATTCATTCCAGAGACGAGTTCCTCTACGATTTGTGTGTCACTAGCATGGCAGTGTCTACAACTCTAGAATGTTGGCGGCTTTGAACTCAGGGGGAGCCGCATGAAATATAGGTACATTTCCAGTGACGACCACATGGATTTGTGCTACATCCCACCGACGATGTGGCAGGATCGGGTGCCTAGGAGGTTCAAGAAGGCAGCGCCAAAAGTTGTCAAAACGGAGAAAGGGCCCGTCTGGTTCCGGGAAGGAGAGCGTTGGGGAATCTATGGGTCGAAACGTGCTGATGGACGGAAGGTTGTCTTCGATGAGATTGGACT
>CAZUGG010000184.1:0-6870 GCA_964619905.1 uncultured Dehalococcoidia bacterium | reverse complement strand
GATGGGGAATTGGCGCATTCTGGCGGGAAGGAACTAGGGGTCAAATTGGAAGCCGAGGGATACGACTGGGTCCGGCGGAACACCGACTCAGGAAGTTAGCAATGCCAATCACCGCGGCAGTCAATCGTTACCGTTCTCAGTTCAACTCCATCCCCTTGACGCCGAGCCCCTGGTTTAACGCCCTCCGTACAAACGGCTTGAATCGCTTTTCCGAACTGGGCTTTCCGTCGAATAACCGCGGCAACGAGGCTTGGAAATACACAAATGTTTCTCCAGTCGTCGACGCCGAACTTCGCCAGTCAGCGGACTCGACTATTTCCGACCCTAGGTTGTTCAAGGCAATCCCTTCTAGCCGCGAATGGACACGACTTGTCTTTGTAAATGGCCACCCAGTAAACATTAACTCCACCAAACTGGCCATGTCCCTAGACGACGCAATTGAAAAGGACGGGCGTTGGCTCGCTGAATATCTCGGGCAAGGCAATGCCGTGAACTCCGATGGCTTTGTCGCGCTGAACACCGCGTTTCTCAGAGACGGTGCGGTCCTTCGGATCCCCCGGGACACTAAACCTGGTCTGATACACGTTGTCTTCGTTGCCCTAGGCGACTCGACCATATCCCACCCTCGGATGTTGATTGTTGCTGAGCCCGGGAGCTCAGCTTCCGTCATTGAAACCCACCTTAATATCGAATCTAACCATATTGTTACCAATGCGGTCACCGAAATTGTTGTCGAAGAATCAGCACACCTATCCCACACTAAATTGGTGCTCGGAGCGCCGGGTGCCTTCCACATCGGATCTACGGAAAGCCTCGTGGGCAAAAATGCGCGGCTAGTCTCAGGTGTTTATGTGGATGCAGCTGACCTTACGCGCAATGCACTCCGCATTTCCCTAGACGGCGAAAACGCATCCTCAGTTCTGCGTGCCCGTTCTGTCACCCAAGGATCCCAGCATGTCGACAACCAAACCTCGATAGAGCACCTGGCGTCAGGGACCTCTAGCATCCAAGCATATCGGTCCGTTCTGGACGGAACATCTCGAAATGTTTTTTCGGGCCGAGTCTATGTGGACCCTGCTGCGGCCAAGGCTCAAGCTGAACAATCGACCCGTAGCCTGGTCCTCTCGGAAAAGGCCGAAGCAGACAGCAAACCAAGCCTCGAGATTTGGAATGATGATGTTAAGTGTAACCACGGGGCGACCATTGGCCGCCTGGACGATTCCGCTCTCTTCTATCTAAGGACCCGAGGTATCGGCGAAGTGGCAGCCCGCCAAATCCTCGTGGACGCTTTCGCCGCGGAGATGATAGACGCGACAGAACCGAAGGCCATTCGTAACTTCTTAACAAGACGGATCCAGCTTATTAGGTCTGGGGCTCCTGAAGTAAGCGAGAGGACACAGTGACCTCATCACAAACGCCTCCGTTGACTCCCGAACAACGACTCGATGTGGATCAAATCCGGCGTGATTTCCCAGTTTTGTCCCGGCAAGTTCATGGGCATCCTCTCGTGAATTTGGATAACGCTGCCACCGCCCAAAAGCCTCGGGCTGTATTGGACGTACTGACCCGCTATTACGAAGACAACAACGCTAACATCCATCGAGGCGTCCACGCCTTAAGCCAAACGGCGACTGAACAATATGAGGGCTCCCGGTCGAAGATAGGCCGCTTTATCGGAGCCCATGAAGACCGTGAAATCGTCTTTGTCCGCGGAACAACAGAGGCAATCAATCTTGTCGCCCACAGCTTTGTTCGGCCGCGTTTGCAACCAGGGGACGAGGTCCTCATCACAGCTATGGAACACCATTCCAACATTGTCCCATGGCAAATCCTTTGCAATGAGAAAAGCGCCCGACTACGTGTCGTACCAATTAATGAGGCAGGCGAGCTTGATCTGGATGAATTCAGAGACCTACTAACGTCCCGGACAAAAATCGTTGCTTTGGCTCACATGTCGAATGCACTTGGCACCATCAATCCTGTTCCGGACATCATCGCAGCCTCCCACTCTCAAGGCGTGCCCGTTCTCCTCGACGGAGCCCAAGCAGCTCCTCACATGAACGTCAACGTGGCCGATCTGGATTGCGATTTCTATGCTTTCTCCGGCCACAAGCTTTATGGACCAACTGGCATAGGGGTTCTTTACGGCAAAGCAAACCACCTGGAGTCAATGGACCCATACCAAACCGGCGGTGAGCAGATTAAATCGGTCACCTTTGAGAAAACAATCTACAACGACATTCCCTATCGTTTTGAGGCTGGCACTCCCCATATCGCCGGGGTCATAGCCCTCGGTGCAGCGATCGACTACGTGGACTCCCTCGGCCGGGATCGCATTGCGGCACACGAAAACGAGATTCTCGCTTACGGCACCAAGCTCCTCTCAAGTATCCCCGGCTTGCGCTTGATCGGAACCGCTACCAATAAAGCCAGCGTACTCAGTTTCCTTCTTGGTGATATCCACCCACACGACATTGGTACGATCCTCGACGATAAGGGTATTGCGATTCGGACTGGCCACCATTGTGCTCAACCAGTAATGGACCGTTTCGGCATCAGCGCGACCGCCCGCGCCTCTTTGGCTTTTTACAACACCAAATATGACATCGACGCACTCGTGCAAGGCCTTGAACAGGTGCGCGACGTTCTTGGTTAGGAGTCTAAGGGAACGTGTCTGAGCTAAGAGAGTTATACCAAGAGCTAGTCCTCGACCATAACAGCAAGCCCCGTAATTTCAGGGAACTCGACAGTCCTACTACCAGTATGGAGGGCTACAACCCCCTGTGCGGAGATAGAGTCACCATTTATCTGAAACTAAGCAACGACCAGATCGAAGACGTTAGCTTTCAAGTCCAGGGTTGTGCCATCTCTCGTGCCTCAGCTTCGATGATGACCCAGGTCCTGAAGAACAAAACGATCGAAGAAGCAGAGCAAATTTTCCACTCTTTCCACGAGATGGTCACCGGCAAAACCGATCCGGAAGACACCCAGGATCTTGGCGACCTCTTTGTACTGTCGGGGGTTTCGGAGTTTCCATCTCGTGTGAAATGCGCAACACTTTCTTGGCATTCGGTGATCTCAGCACTTAGGGGCCAGCAGGCGCCTGTGAGCACAGAGTAAGAGAAATAGGGGGTTACGCGATGCACGTTCCAATCAAAGTGGACTACGCGGTCAGGGCGTTGGTTGATCTAGCCCACAACGCCGATTCTGGTCCAGTTCGGGCCGCGTCTGTCGCGCAAAGACAGGGGATACCTGAAGCCTATCTTGAACGTTTGCTAAACACTTTAAATAAGCAGGGGTTTGTGGTTAGCCAACGCGGGCCCCAAGGCGGCCATATGCTAGGCCGCGATGCCGCCGGAATTGACATCCGAAGCGTAATGGAAGCCCTCGGCGACACAGTATCCACTGTCTCCTGTATAGATGATCCGGATCGGTGCGCCCACTCAGGACAGTGCGGGCAACGGGACATTTGGCGAGATGTCGAATCAGCTGTCAACGACATCTTGGCAAAAACCTCCATAGCAGATCTCGCAAAACGTACATCCCGACCAGTTTTAGCCGACCTGTCCCCCCCGTCCCCCGTCAAACTCGTGCTTTAGGCGACGCCCCCATGCCCCAGTCAGGAACTCTAAAGCACCACTAACCGTCATATTTAATTTCCAAAACCCCGCACTATCGGAGCCTGGTCCACCTTTTCAAAATTCCCCAACCGTCAATCACAGAGGTCACTAATGCCGAGTTTTGATATCGTTTCTCGCGTCAATCTTCCCGAAGTGGATAACGCCATCCAAGGTGTTCGACGGGAGTTAACACAGCGCTACGATTTTAAAGACACTAAATCGTCAGTCGAACGGAATGAGGGAACCCTCACAATAGTCGCTGACGACGACATGCGGCTTCGACAACTACACGAATTGCTGCGAACGTATTTAGTCCGACGCCAAGTAGATCCCGAATCCCTCGAGTACCAAACGCCTGAAGACGCCTCCGGAGGCACATTGAGGCAATTGGTCTTAGTGAGGGAAGGGATTCCAGCAGATATGGCCAAACGCATCACGAAGGCCATCAAGGACGCCAAGCTCAAAGTTCAGGCCACAATCCAGGGGAACGAACTGCGTGTCACTGGCAAGAAGCGCGATGCTCTCCAACAAACCATTTCTTTGGTGAAGGAGCTGGACATTGGACAGCCTGTGCAATATGTCAACATGCGGGATTAACAGACTTCAAAATGGACAGTCAGTACTAGGAGGCGGATGTGCGTAAATACCATTTAGTGTCAGGAGACGCTCACATTAATGAACCGCCAGAGATGTGGCAGGCTCTCCCATCAAAGTACGCTGAACGCGCCCCGCGCCTAGAACATTTCGCCGAAGGGGACGCATGGGTATTTGAGGGTTCACCAAGCCCTATTAACTTCGGTAACAATATTAACGGCGGTCTCCCCCCAGAGCAGTGTGTCCCGTGGAAACGTTGGGAAGACGTGCCTCGGGCTGGCTATGATCCGGCTGCACGGCTAGAGAGCCAAAACAAAGATGGGGTAGACGCGGAAGTTCTCTACCCAACGCCCCGCCAATCAATGGCCGTCTGGGCCACAGCCCAGCGGGACCCCGATTTCCACCTTGCCCTCCTCCGTTCCTACAACGATTGGCTCGCGCAGTACTGCGGACATTCCCCCGCCCGGCTTGTCGGAGCCGCGATGATCCCCACCCTTGGTATCGATGCCGCCATTAAAGAGCTTCATCGAGCCCTAGCAACTCCCGGTTTGCAAACCCCACTCCTTGCCCAGTGGCCCTCCTCCGGTTCCACGATCCAATCAGGAGACGACAGGTTTTGGGCTGCGATGGTCGAAATTAATCGACCCGTCAGCATCCACATCAGCGTCTCGCCCGGGTCTAATGGAGACGATGACCCCAATCGCACCGGGCTAACTGCCCGAGGAGAACTTCGGCACACAGTCACCCCTAACAACTGCCTAGAGCTCATAAACGCAGGCGTTTTTGATCGTTTCCCGAAGCTCAACGTAGTCTTCGCCGAATGCGATTCGTCTTGGGTGCCGTACGTGAAAGAGCAGCTTGATAACCGTTTCCAAAGAACCAGTCCCACTCTCCGTCCCAAAATTAAGGAGTTGCCCAGTTACTATTTCGACCACAACATTTTCACCACGTATATCACTGATTACTATGGTGTGGTCAATCGGCATTTCATAGGCGTGAGCCAAATGATGTGGTCAAGTGACTACCCTCATATGGGGGCGGACTTCCCTAATTCCTGGAAAGTCATCGATACACATTTCAAAGACGTTCCGCCCGAAGAAAAGCATTCAATCCTTGCCGGGAATTGCGTACGGGTCTACCGCATTGGAGAGCCGAAATAGAACTCCTCAGTTCATGAGGCAGGGCTTCGCCATTTGGCACCCGCCTCGAAAACGCTTCCACCGGTTTCGTCTTGACACGAGTTCAAGCCGGGGCGTATCGTTTCCCCTATACTCCAAAGGCTGTGAACGAGATTAGTAGCCGGTGGGGAAGTAGGGCTAGAGAGAGCCGGGAAACGCTGGAAACCCGGTGCCTGAACCCGCGGTGAATGGACTCGGGAGCTTCGCACCAACCCCAAGTTGGGCCTAGGATGCGACGGGATGGGCACCGTTATCAGAGCCCCGGGCTTCATATCTGCGGCGAGAGCGGATAGTGGACGACGAGCCCGCCGAAAGCGCTCCCGACTAGTCGGGGGAATGAGGGTGGCACCGCGGGAAAACCCGTCCCTTGAGGGACGGGCTTTTGTATTTCTGGGCCTCGTGAGAACCAAGTTTGAGAAAAGGAATCATGAAGAAAAAAAGGGTATTAACCGGGATCCGGCCTACCGGCCCGCTCCACTTAGGTCACTATGTTGGCGCTCTGGAAAATTGGCTTGCTCTTCAACAAGAGTATGAATGCCTATTTTTGATCGCCGATTACCAGGCGCTGGGGGATCATGCAGAGGATACCGAAGGTATCCAAAGATCCGTGCTGGACGTCGCCCTCGACTGGCTGAGCATCGGACTCGACCCCAGCCAGAACCTATTTGTGATCCAGAGCAATGTTGTTGAACACGCGGAGTTGGCTCTGTTGCTGAGCATGATCACTCCTTTGGCTCGTCTCCAACGGAACCCTACCCTCAAGTCAGAGTCTGAACGAGTCGAACAAGCAGCATCGGGGCTCTCCGTCGGCTTTTTTACATACCCGGTGAGCCAAATCGCCGACATACTCCTTCCAAAAGCTGATCTCGTTCCGGTAGGCGAAGATCAATTGCCCCACATCGAAATGGCACGCGAGATCGCTCGGAAGTTTAACCGACAGTACGCGGAAGTGTTCCCGGAGCCCAAAGCTCTGACCGGACGAGTGCCCCGCTTGGTCGGTACCGACAATCGCGGCAAGATGAGTAAAAGCCTAAACAATTGCATATTCCTGAAGGACAGCGCCGAAACCGTTAACCAAATAGTCCGACGTATGTATACCGATCCCACTCGGTTGCGGGCAACAGACCCTGGGCATGTTGAGGGGAACCCGGTGTTCGAATATCACGATGCATTCAACGACAATAAAGAAGAGGTACAAGAACTGAAAACAAGGTATGAAAAGGGCCGGGTTGGTGACGTCGAGGTTAAAGAAAGCCTTGCCAAAGCGCTGAACCATTTCCTTGATCCAATTCGTACCCGGCGCGCCTATTTTGAGGAACATCACGACGACGTGTTGGAGGCTCTTCGTGACGGCACCCGTCGAGCGAAGGTAATTGCTGAGTCCACAATGGAAGAGGTCCGCTCTGCCATGGGCATCAACTCATATACAGGTTAAGCATGTATTCACCAACGTTAGAACAGGTTCGTTCCATGAAGGT
>CAZUGG010000183.1:0-6053 GCA_964619905.1 uncultured Dehalococcoidia bacterium | reverse complement strand
CACGACGGAGCAAGCATCATCCGAGGGAGAGCAGGCGCTGGCAAATAGCGGTAGGCGGGAGCTTCCTCCTTGCTGCGCTGGCTAACGGTCACCGCCCTCGTCTCGTTCCAACCGCGAGTTTCTTGCACAATCCTTTCGCCGGACAACATTGCCTTAGTCTGTCGATCTATCTCAAAAACTAATGCCCTATGGACCGAACGGAAGCTATTCATATTCTTGACTTCAACCTTAGTGGGCGGCAGATCCGTTGACCCCTTTGGCCGAAGACTCACATTGGCGTCGCACCGGAAGCTACCTTCTTCCATGCTGCCTGTACTTACCCCGAGATACTGGAGGATGGCACGGAGCTTAACGAGATAGCGACGAGCCTCTTCGGGAGACCGCAGGTCGGGATCCCCAACGATCTCCATTAGAGGCACACCTGACCGGTTGAAATCCACAAGGCTGTACGTACTGCCGGACTCGTCGCTACGATGAAGCAGTTTCCCTGTGTCTTCTTCCAAATGTACACGGGTAACACCAGCACGCCTCACTCCACCTTCTTCAGCCTCTACCTCCAGCCACCCGTTACTCGCAATGGGTAGATCGTATTGCGATATCTGGTATCCCTTGACTAGATCTGGGTACGGATAGTTCTTTCTGTCGAACTTGGTGTGCTCGTTGATGCGGCAATTGAGAGAAAGCCCTGTCATGATGGTGTGCTCGACAGCTAATCCGTTGATCGCGGGGAGAGCACCAGGAAGACCGAGGCTAACAGGATCAACCCGCGAGTTCGGCTCCGCTCCCTGGTAATCAGTTGGGCAGCGACTAAACATCTTGCTCTGCGTGAGTAACTGAGCATGAACCTCGAGACCTATTACAGGTTCGTACTCGGTTGGAGTCGTGGTGCTCATAGCGGTTCGAGTATAACGCCAGCGAACGTCGGACCCAAGGCCACTACCGCGTCATCGTTCGCTGCCGTAACCTAGAGAAGGCCACCTCAAATCCAAAGCCCCATGCAAACCGTCGCTGTCACACATCTCGGTTGCAAGCTCAACCAATCGGAGGCAGAAGCCCTGTCCCTCCAGTTCAGACAGGCTGGGTTCGACTTGGTCGGACCCGACGCAGGGCCCGACGTATTCGTACTCAACAGCTGCACCGTAACCCATATCGCGGACAGGAAATCAAGGCAGGCTCTAAGACGCGCAAAACGGCAAAACCCAGCGTCTCAGGTGATTGCTACAGGATGTTACGCGCATCGAGCACCGGCGGAACTAGATGCAATGCCTGAAGTTGATCTAGTCGTCGACAATCGGGACAAGATGCGCATACTCGAAATCCTTGGGGTCCACGACTCGTCTCACCCGACGACCGGCAACGGTCGTCGGGTGAGATCCATGATCAAGATCCAGGAAGGCTGCAACCAGGTCTGCGCCTACTGTATCGTCCCAAAGACTAGGGGCCGCGAGCGTAGTTTGCCAATCGAAGAGATACTAGAGACGGTGCGGGACAGGTTAAGCCTCGGTTACCAGGAAATCGTCCTGACGGGTACACAGCTCGGGTCCTATGGCTATGAGTTCGAGCCCGCTTCAGACAACCAAACTTGGTATGAGTACCTGGTACACCGGATCCTCGAGGAAACTGATGTTTCTAGACTACGATTCTCTTCTCTGCAACCCCAAGAGATAACTGACGGAATGATCGATCTTTATAGATCCGGCCGTCTTTGCCCCCACGTTCATATGCCCCTCCAAAGTGGAAGCGACAAACTTCTTAGAGCAATGCGTCGCAGATACGATACGCATACATTCCTTAAATGCGTTGCGAGGCTGAGAGCGGCGGTTCCGCAAATAGCCATCACCACCGACGTCATCGTGGGGTTCCCAGGGGAAACCTCAGATGATTTCGATGAAACACTAACAGTCGCCAGGGAGGCCGCATTCTCCCAAACCCACATCTTCCCCTACTCCCATCGACCAGGAACATCCGCAGCTCGTTACGATAGCCACGTTGACCCCCAAACAAAGTCCTCCCGGGAATCGCAACTAATGGAATTATCTGCTCAGTCCGAGTTAGCCTACCGACAAACATTTGTCGGCCACGGAGCCACTGTGCTTTGGGAAGGGGAAAAGAACGGAGCCTGGAGTGGCCTGACGGCACACTACGTTAGGGCCTTCACTAGATCACACCGAGAACTGCGTAATGCGTTTACTGAAGTCCGTATTGAAAGACTTCAGCAGAACGGAGTATCGGTCGAGTTAGTGGACGCAACTCCTAGCGCCGAAGTGCTAACCAACGACGATGGGGTCGTGCCTTATCTTCACCAAAGATGATCTAGGGAAGTCCTCGGATCGTAGGGACCCCCAGCCAGGAGGCTCGTCATAAAGCTCGTAACAGGTATCCCTATCGCACTTTTCATCAAAGATGCGCGCAACGGGACAAAAACGAATATCGAGCGTGTAGTTCGTGAGATTGAGGAGCTTGGATTTTGGGGCATCTCCATGCCAGACCATATCTTTCACCCAGGTCTTTCGCTCACAGGGCACACCGTCAACGAGAATCCCGGTTGGAGGTACGCAGATCCACAAGCCATGCTCGGGTATCTCGCGTCAATTACCAATCGCGTGAAGATAATGCCGCGAGTACTCGTGCTTCCCTATAGGCAGCCGTTCAGTGTAGCCCACGGTATGGCAACAATAGACTCTCTATCCGGTGGACGCCTCGTCTTCTGCCCGGGAGTCGGTGCTGATTTCGAGGAGTTCAATGTCATGCGACTACCAAGAAACAAGCGCGGCAAAATGACGGATGAATACCTAGAGATCATGTACCGACTTTGGGCTAGTGACAGTGCCAGCTTCTCTGGCGAGTTCTATAACTTCCAAGATGTGAGTCTAGTGGTCAGACCTGTACAGCAACCTCGACCCACGGTCTGGGTCGGCGGTAGCAGTGAAGCCAGCCTAGCCCGAGCCATTCGCTCCGGTGATGGTTGGACACCCACAAACTTCGCCTATCCAACCATGAAAGACTCTTCCGGTAAGCGCGAGGGCGGACCCGCCGGTGCCCAATCATCCAGCGTTTCGACTCGCCGACTGACGGAACTCAAGGATTGGGCTGACAAAGAGAGGGCCATGGTCGGCAAACCTCCCCTCGAATACGCAGTAAGTAGTGCCCCCCCATTGAACTTCCTGCCCAAATCCGCACGTGGGAGCCGAATGCCAATCTCTCGAATCGAATTCTTCAGCTGCGAGGGAACTGTCGACGAGATACGAGATGAATTTCTGGCGTTTAAGGAGGCAGGGGCCACCTCTTATGTTACGAATTTCATGCCCACGACTGTAGAGACATACCTCGAAGGCGCCCGTACATTCATGAAGGAGATCGCCCCAGCACTCGAATAAGCCTGTGGTACACTTTCGTCTAATACTCCAAAGAAGCCTGCTTCCCAACAAACGCTCATGATCCAGCAGGACGGGCTCCGTCAAGACCGACGCGTAGTACTGACCAACCCTCGAGGCTTCTGCGCCGGCGTCGAGAGAGCCATCGATATCGTCGAGATCGCTCTCGCAAAGTACGGGGCCCCGGTCTACGTACGCAAAGAAATCGTCCATAACCCTCATGTGGTGGATGATCTGCGAAAAAAGGGAGCGATCTTTGTCGAGTCGGAGGATGAGGTGCCTGTGGACGGCGTCGTCATCTTCAGCGCCCATGGTGTGGCCCCGTCTGTGCGGCACCGATCTAACGCTCGGCATCTAACAACCATCGACGCGACATGCCCACTGGTCACAAAGGTGCATCTGGAAGCAAGGAAATACGTTAAGGACGGCTATTCAATTTTCCTAATTGGCCACGAGGGTCATGACGAGATCGTTGGAACCATGGGAGAAGCCCCTGATGACATTCAACTAATTCAGGACGTCGACGAGGCAAAGAAGGTCCTGGTTCCAGACCCAGATAGGGTCGTCTGCCTTACCCAGACGACGCTCAGTGTGGATGACACCTCCGCCATCGTCATGGCTTTGCAGCAACGATTCCCAAATATGCTGGTACGCAACGACATCTGCTACGCCACCCAGAATAGGCAGACAGCAATCAAGGAGATCACTCGGGACGTCGACCTGATCCTTGTCGTCGGTGCGGCCAACAGTTCCAACTCTATACGACTCATGGAAGTAGCCCGTGCTCAGAACGTAGAATCCCACCGGATAGCCGACGCCGCAGAAATCGATCCGTCCTGGCTAGAAGGTAAATCCTCTATCGGCATCACATCCGGCGCTTCCACCCCTGAGATCAAGGTGTCGGAGGTACTGGACTACCTCCGAGAGCGCTCGGACCTGGACGTTCAGGAGGTTGAGGTCGTAGAGGAAAATGTGACCTTTCAACTCCCCAAGGAACTCCGCGGGCTCTTAAAACAATAGCTGGCCGTCACTCTTCGCTCCAATCCGGATGTGCACTGGCTCTTAAAACAAGGCCTGCTCTGTCAACAAGGACTTCGTACAGCTCTTTCCCATCTGGCAAACTACTCTGGTACGTGCTAACGCCCTCGCACAAACTGGTAACAATCGCCGCAGCAGCGGTGATTTTGCTCAGCCTTATGGCCTGCTCCGACGAGCGCAACCCAGCTACCACCACGCTCACTCCTACCGAGTCCACCTCTAACCCTGTCCCACCACGGACTCCTTCATCGCAGCCAACGCCGACTAGGGCAGTCCCAACTGCAACTGCACCGCCCACGCATCAGCCAATCCCTCTGACCAACCGAATCAAGATCAGTCCAACATCGGAAACACAACTTCGCGCACTAGCCGGTTTGGACCTTCATCTCTTGCTCACCGGGTTCGGCCCCCTTGAACAATTCACCGTAGTGTACGTCGGACCGAACGGGCACTCCGAGATCGTTGGGCCAGGACATGCCGACATAAAGGGTAAAGCAGACTGGCTGAAACCAACGACCAAAGACAGTCTCGGGAATTGGACCGTCAACGTCGCAGGAGAGGACGGCGGCGAGGCGACAGCGGGTTGGAAGCTGGGACAATTGGACCTTCCTACGACCAAGATATCGTCGTTGGGAAGTGAGTTCAGCCTATATCAGACCGCCGAAGCGCGATTCCATTTCGACCAATCCCTTCATACCTCTTGGGTCGTTTTAATGGCACAGTACCTAGCAAGCTCTAGGGATACGATTGAAGAGATTCTCGGAGCGGAGGTCGGCTCCATTGACGTCTTTCTTCTCCCAAACAACGCCGCTGTACAAAAAGAAATCGTAGCCGCCGGTTCAACAGAATCCAGCGGTTTCGAAGCCGGGATCGCGTTGCTCGGTGGGGCTCGGCCCGGCATCTATTTGGACATGGCCGCCCCCCCTTATGTTTGGCATCATGTGATAGCCCACGAGTTCGTGCACCACGTCATCGGGACCTTGGAAGAGCAGCAAAAAGCGCCTCTCTGGCTAGTTGAGGGCGTAGCCGAATACTTGGGGAATCAGGTTGCCTTAAAAACATCGGGCGACCTCGAGCGCCAGTGGGCTCGCCAGACCCGAGCAAATGGACGGCGAGACGACGATTTCGGATCATGGATCGACTTTCGGAGCATCGGCGGTTACGAACCTTGGAATTCAGAGCGGGATCTCGGAAACCTGGAGCAGATGTACGCCCAGTCATTTGCCGCAGCCGAATATATAGCCGTTAACTACGGCGAAACAGCAATCGGTCCACTCATCCGCGCGCTGATAGCGAAACCAGAGAATGTTGACTTAGTATTCCAGCAGATTCTGGGTGTCTCACTCGAAGAATTCCAAGCCTCTGTACGCAACTTTCTGATCACCCCTACCGTATTCGAGCAAGAAGTTGCTGCAGTCCTCGCCTATTCCCGATCAGTGTTCGAGATCTCCGCGTACAACACGGATGTTGCCTCCGAGTGGCGAGCCTTCCTGGTCCAGAGGCCCGAAATGACTACCGAAGAACGAATCGAAGCCTTGGAAAATTTCCGGTTCCAATACGAATTTCTGGATCTGTGGACCCAGGATTTGGACCCTCCAGAGCGCCTCCAGGAGAACTACGAAGTGTTGTTGTCGGCATTCC
>CAZUGG010000182.1:0-6568 GCA_964619905.1 uncultured Dehalococcoidia bacterium | reverse complement strand
GCTACCAAATCCAGGCGATCCTTGGTTTCGCTCCTGAGGTATTCCTTCGACAGCGGTGGCCGATTGTAAGGAAGCTGCCTCTCGTCCGAAACCAACGTTATCGGCCCCGATGCGTCCAAACGTCGGATTTGTTTAGCGGCCTCAGCGGAGGCAAGACCACCGCCGACAAGAAGGTATTTTGTGGAAGGCATGCGACTCCTCGCTACAAGAGGCTTCCGGTATCTTCACTAGCCTAGTCCCGGGCTGTCAAGGCAGCAACGCCGATGCCTTAGCTCAGGTCGGATTACCTGGCCAACCGTCTCTCCAGTACACCTTAATGGTAATTCTGTTACCACTCAGCACTCCCCTACCCAATACCGTTCGTCCCGATTCCGCACAAAGACTCGTTGCGCCGTTGGGCATCGGATCGTAGAATCGCCACCGCCCCACAGGAGGTCGCTCTTTGAGACAGGCTAGCTACACCACTCTAGGCATCGAGCTACGCGAAGTGAACGCTCCCCACCCTCCAGATGAATGGGTCCGCCTCAACGTCGCCGCATGCGGAATCTGTGGCACAGACCTCCACGTTTATGAGCGGGCCACCTCGTTCGGCCGGGATGTGTGCCCCGGTCACGAGTTCGTAGGCACAATCGCCGAGGGCGGCGTCGGCTTGGCTGATGAACTCTACGCAGTGGATCCCACGATCCACTGCCGGACCTGTCAATACTGTCTAGGGGGAAAGCCTCAGTTCTGTCCCATGTTCAAAACGATAGGAATCTTTGCGGACGGGGGGATCGCGGACTCAGTCATTGTGCCTCGATACGCCTTACACATGATCGACCCTTCAGTCCCAAGCTATGTCGCGGCCCAATCAGAACCGTTGGCAGTAGCCATAAGAGGGTTGCATGTCGGACCCCTAGATCCCGACAGCCACGCACTCGTACTCGGCGCTGGAAGCATTGGCCTGATAACCGGCATGTTAGCTCGGGACCGAGCACGCCAAGTTGCGATCACAGCTCGCTACGCCCACCAGCGCACTGTTGCGGAAGCTCTGGGGCTTCTAGTATTGCATGAGGATGAGGTCGAAGTTTGGGCAGCGGAGCACAAGCCGGATGTCGTCTACGAAACCGTCGGCGGGAATGCTGACACTATCAATGTGGGGATGACCTGCGCCGCCAAAGGTGGCACCGTCGTGGTCCTCGGGTCTTTCAATATCGGTTCCGTCTCTATATCACCGCAAACCCTGCTAGCGAAGGAGCTCCACCTCACCGCATCCCTCGCCTACGGGCGAGGCCATCGTGGCTCGGAATTCGCTGCGGCTGTCTCCTTGGTGCCTCGCTATTCCCATGAGTTAGAAACTATGGCCACTCATCAGTTCCCACTCGATAAAATCGACGCTGCCTTCAAAACAGCCCTCGATAAATCCACTGGAGCAATCAAGGTCGCCATCATTCCATAGGCACCAGCGCCGACCAATGCTGGTATCCTTGCCCGGCCTGAACCTCGGGCTCCTGGAGATCCTCCCATAGCGAACCAAACGGCTAGAGAACTACCATCTCCGAGCCGTTCCCGTCTCTTCTACGGTTGGTACATCGTCGGGGCTTGCTTTGCTATCACCACGATGGCGGCGACAACCGTCTTAGGCTTCGGCCTCTTCTTCGCGGAGTTGCGCTCCGTTTTCGGTTGGAGCAGCACCGCCACATCGGCTGCTTTCTCCTTCCAGCGACTTCAAGGCGGAATTATCCAGCCTATCTCCGGCCTATTGGTCGACCGAGTTGGCTCACGCACAATGGCCATATTCGGCATCTTTATCGTTGGAACGGGTTTCCTTCTTTTCAGCCAAGTAACGGAGCTCTGGCAGTTCTACGCCATACTCGTCTATATCTCCGCTGGAATGAGCATCGGGGTCGGTACTGCACTCAATTCCTCCCTCGTTAATTGGTTCCAGCGAAACCGTAGTAAGGCTTTAGGTGTTGTTTGGAGCGGAACCCCAGCTGCTGGCATCCTCGTGTTCGGTTTAGGCTTGATGATCGACCGATTCGGGTGGGATGCAGCCGCTTTCCTAATCGGGGCCGTGATTCTCGCGGTAGGGCTTCCACTCACGCTGGTAATACGCCATCGTCCGGAGCCATACGGGTACCAACCCGACGGGGACGATCCATCGTGGTCGCAGACCAACCCCAACACAGAAACGAGCGTCGCGGGCCTTTCAGTCTCGGAAGCGCTGAGATCTAAGGAGTTCTGGCTCCTGGCCGTAGGAATCGGTGCTGAGATGACAGTAATACAATCGATTGTCATCCATCAGATAGCACACATGCAGGAGTCCGGGCGCAGTTTCACCGAGGCTTCCTTTGTCGCATCCGCAATGGCCCTCGCTTTTCTATTGGGTAGGCTTCCGTACGCATTCGTGGGAGACCGAGCCGACAAACGACTCATGCTCACAACTGTGCTGATTCTCGTAGGTCTAGGCGTTATAGCTCTCGAGTCCGTTGAGAATCCCTGGGCCGCCGCACTATACATTCTCCTGGTCGGAGTCGGACATGGAGCGTTAGTTCCACTACGGATCGCTTCTGTCGCTGACTGGATGGGCACCGCAAGGTTCGCTTCTATCATGGGGATCCTAGAGCTGCCTGCGATCATAGGCGGCGTTCTGGGGCCACTGTTCATGGGATTAATCTTCGATGCAAGAGGGAACTACGAATTCGCCATCTATACGTTCGGCTTCATGCTGCTTGCCGTGGCCCCAGTATTTGTCTTGCTGCCCAAGTCTCGCTTCTCCACAGTGCCGCAGGAGAATGACCCCACCGTTGCAACCGACCCTTGACCCAAACCAATCGCTTCTATAGCGTTAGTTCATAGGCGGTTGTTTTGAGCAACGATCTCACTCTTAGCATCGTAGATCAGTCTCCTGTACGAAGGGGCGGCAGTGCCGCTGAAGCACTAAAGGAATCCGTTGGGCTAGCCCAGCTTGCGGATGAGTTAGGATATGAACGCTACTGGGTTGCGGAGCACCACAACACCGGCTCTTTCAGCGGTACTTCCCCCGAAATACTTATCGGACGTATAGCTGGCGCAACTAACCACATCCGGGTTGGAAGCGGTGGCGTTATGCTTCCACACTACTCGGCACTTAAAGTGGCGGAACAGTTCACTATGCTCGATTCTTTCTTTCCAGGGCGTATCGATTTGGGCATTGGAAGGGCGCCCGGCAGCGACCAATACACGGCGGCGGCACTGTCTGATCCCAGGCCGATGTCAGATATTCACACTTTCCCTTCTCAGATTACAGATCTGTTAGGGTTTTTATATGGCTTCGATGAAAGTAACCATCGCTACTTGGGGATCAGCGCGCAGCCGGGCCGTAAATCCGACACCCGCCCGGAAGTTTGGCTTCTTGGTTCTTCCGATTACAGTGCACGGCTGGCTGCCTTACTCGGTCTCCCTTTCTCGTTTGCTGACTTCTTTGGCTTCACTACCGAACACGGGCCTTACATCGCTGACATGTACCGGTCAGAATTCAAGCCCTCTCGTTTCGCAAGCGAGCCAAGACTCAACGTCACGGTACAACTCTTATGCGCCCCTTCGGAAAAGGAAGCCGTGTTCATCGGGACTAGCCGCAACCTCATGCGAGCAGCCAGATATTTGAACCTGCAGCTCGAACCGGGACTCTATCCTCCCGAGGAAGCGGCCATATTCGAGTTCACCCCTCAGCAGCAGGCTTACATCTCGGGACGGTCCGGCTCAAGCCGTCTTGATGGCGACCCAGAGCAGGTGCACACGTGGCTACTGGAAACTGCCCATGCATACAAAACGCGAGATATTGGCATCGTGACGAATTGTTACTCGTTCGATCATAGACTGCGGTCATACGAACTCGTTGCCCAAGCCTTTGGCTTGGAGCCTCAGATCAAGAATCTTAGCTCCAGGCCAACTGAAACCAGCTAGTCCTGCCCAGGGAGGAGACCATGCAGAAGAATCTCGCAATCATAGGGTACGCAGGCTCGGGGAAGAGCCACTTCGCTGCCCTTTTATATCTTCACCTAGTTAGAGTCGCGGAAGAACGACGCATTAACTTAATTCTTGACGTCGACTCTAGTGAGTTTGATATCGCTGGCTGTGCGAACAGCCTTCGAAACGGAGTCCCGCTTCTCCCAACCCCTCCGGGAAAGATTTTCGAGGCCATGCTAGACATCAAGTTCCCCGGCCTGTTCAGGGAAAGGTCATTAAGTATCCCTGTGATAGATGTGGCCGGCGAGGCTCTCCAGACTGCAATGAAGATCATGGATGCGGGCAGCAGTGGACGGGCTGACTATCAAGGCCGGCTGGAAGCAGCTCAAACTAAGTACGAGGTCGAATCGGATGAGGAGACTACGGTTCGCCAAAAAATCCACGAGACCATCTTTCAAGCCGATGCCATTTGTTTCGTCTTCAATTTAGTTCGGGAATTAAGGGACGGGACTGGAGATATCGAATACCGCCGTTTCTACCAAAACCTCCGGTCTTATAGAGAGCGCCATGATCTACCTCCAGTAACCTACGCGGGTTTTGTTTTCACCAAAGAAGACGAGGTCCGCCACGAGCTTGACGCTCTTTTTGGGGGAATGCCCACGGCAGATCAGCTCAGCTACCACTTCGCCCCAACTCTTCGTGTCGAAGTGGGGTCATCGGTGAGCGAACCGCTGGAACACTTTATGAGTTACACGGAGTGGAGGGTCCCTCCTAACGACTCGAAGGGGACAGAGGGTGAATTTCAGCTCGTTGTCGATACTGCGACTTCAGAGCGGCTACCAATCTATCCAGAGGAAACCTACAACCGCCTTGTCGATTGGTTGAGCGATTTCTAATTTGATTATTCGAGGGCACGCTCTGATAACCTACCTCAAAGAGGGTAGGGTGCAGCACCTTGTTCCTGAGCCGTCACAGGCAACCAGGAACTTCTTCCCACGTCTGTTGGAGTTCTTCGACGCCGTTCACAGCGGCCAGTTCCGCAAGCTCGCACTTGCGGAATGCGGCTATGCAAAGATCGGTAATTCAGATCTGCTAGCACTTATTCGGCTGGAACGCATAGTCGACTCCCACCGCAGGCCAGCGCTCCATTTACACGCCATCCTCTTGGAGAAGAAGGCCTACATTACACAGGTCAAAATGCCCCGACCCTGGGACTGTGAGCACGCCTTCATCGATTTCGACTCTTTCAAAGACATGGGCGTCGGGCAGTTGCGACAATGGGCATCCGGCCAGGGAACGCTACGCGCTGGGGGGTCGGGTAATCAAACGGACGCGCGGGCGTTACAAATGCTATTGGACTACAAAGGCCACCTGAAATTATTGCCGGACGCAGACGCTCTCTCAACAGCCGTCGCTGAACGGCTACTAGAGTCGCTCCCCAAATTTGTAGAGAGGGATCTTAGCTACGTGACACAAGTAGTTCCTCGTGCCGAAGAGTGGTTCAACCTTTTGGTTTCGTCGATCCCCCACAGGCCGCATCCAAAGGACGATTGGCGAGACCCATCGAAAGTGTTAGTAACGCTCGCCAGCGCAGACCCATTCACCAAGAATTTGGATCACCTTGAGGACGAAGTGCTGCTGCTCGAAGCTATTGGAGCATACCCAGACAACGTCGATGCTTTGGTCGCCCTTTCGACGGCACACAAGGACAGCTCCTCGGCTCCCGAAGCTTTGGTGAGAACAGCACAGCGAGGACTTCGCAGCAGCAGTCCAAGCGATACCCTCAAGAAACTAAACGCCCATCGAGAAAGCCTTCTAGAGCTTGGTGGTAATTCAGCAGCCAGGTGGGTAGCGCAACTCAAAGCGTCCAGGTAGGGGGCTTACCCCCTCAACTACTAACTAGCTCGACTGTCCAGTTCCCCGGAGTGTCGATTGCCAGAACGTAGTTCCCGTATCTCGGCAGGTCCGTATTTAGGTTGTCGAAGCTTGCATTGCTGACCTGCATAAACGCTGTTTTTCCTTGAGAAGGAAACGGCTGGTAGGGAACCAACAAAGTAGAAGTTCCGTCAAAAGATATTATCCTAGCCGAGAAGTTGTCGTCGTACGTGAAATTGAAGGTGAACGTCTCGCTACTTAGGCTAGTCGATGTCAGATTGAAGGGACCAATAACCGCATCCCCTTTGCCGTAGCTCGAATTTATGGCCACAGACGCCGGGAAGTTGGGCCGACCAATCTTCACTGTCCAGGTTCCGGGGGTGACGACTCTGATTTTGTAGACTGTCGACTCCGGGTCATCCTCAAACCGGTTGTTCTTGTAGGACAGGGCACGCGTACCAGAGAAGGGCCCGACTGCTCCTTTGACAAGCCTCGACGACGTATTCGTAAGTTCTTCAACAAAGACCTTGTAATTCCCTGAATCCTGGACGCTCAGGTCGAATATGACCGGCGCACCAACTAACCCACCTAGTTGAACAAAGAAATGGTCGGTTGTGTTGTTGCCTGTTCCTGAGTAAGACCCCCACTCATTCAGAACCAGAGCAGGTGCGGGTGCGGGAGTTGGGGGTAGCGTGGGAACCGGAGTTACGGGCGGTGTAGGGATTGGAGTCGCTGTAGCCGTGGGCAAGGGAGTAGCAGTCGGCTC
>CAZUGG010000181.1:0-3525 GCA_964619905.1 uncultured Dehalococcoidia bacterium | reverse complement strand
CACTGTATGGCTAGGTAGGTAATCCGCGACTGACCTCTTGAATACTGTGAACGGTGGCTGGAGTTCCGCAGCGTGACACGATACCTCGCAACAAGACTTGCGCTCTTTGTGCCGACGCTCCTGATCGCTTCGGTCGCGATTTTCTCCATCATGCGATTGATACCAGGCGATGTGGCGGACGTCGTTCTCAGCGGCTCTGGAGAATCGACTCACGACGTCGAGCAGATCGAGCGGGTTCGGGAGGAATTGGGCCTTAACGATTCGCTGGTAATTCAGTACGGCGAGTGGCTGTGGAGTCTTGTCAATGGAGACTTTGGAGGCAAATCCTTCGATTCACGGGAAGGCATTGCATCGATTGTAGGGCGGCAGCTCCCGGTAACTCTTTTGTTGACCGCATATGCGCTGGGAGTTGCGTTGTTTGTAGCCATTCCCTTGGGTGTGCTTGCTGCGAGTACTCAGGACCGTTGGCCGGACTACCTTGCCCGAGCTATTTCGATCGTTGCGCAGGCGGTTCCAGCCTTTGTCTTGGCTCTGGCCGTACTACTCGCACTCCTGATCCTCTTCCATTGGACCCCGCCGATAATCTATGCGGACCCGTGGGACGACCTCTGGCTGCATCTACGCATCATGGTCGTTCCTGCGATGGTGCTAGGCTTCGGGCTCAGCGGACTGCTCCTCAGGATGACCCGGGCTAGTTTGCTGGAGACCTTGGGTCAGGATTACGTTCGTACAGCTCGCGGGAAAGGTCTAAGCGAGCAGATTGTTCTCTTCCGGCATGCCTTGCGTAATGCGGCGGTTCCAGTGGTTACCGCTGGGGCTCTGCAAGCGGGGGCGCTCCTGAGTGGCGCTGTCGTTGTCGAGGTGGTCTTTGGACTTCCCGGCGTCGGCCGTGGCATCGTTGATGCTGTCACGAGTCGTGATTACCCGGTAATCCAAGCCCTGGCCTTAATCCTCGTTTTTTTGGTGTTGTGCATCAATCTCATTGCGGACACTGCCTATGCGGCTCTGGACCCGCGGATCTTCTATGGTGATTAGCGTGGGCCTGTCGTGCGTTTGATCTCGCGAGGCATCCGTGAGTCGCGGGGGCTTAACGGAAATAGTCCGACGCGGATGATGCTGTGGGGTATGAGGAGAGTCCTGTCTTTGGCTAGAGTCAAACCCTTGGGCACAGTGGGTCTCGCGGTCTTGATAGGGTTGATCGCTATGGCTATTTTCGCTGATCTCATTGCGACCAATGACCCACTCGATCAGGACGTCAACTTTCGGTTAAGGGGCCCAAGTAGCGAGTTCCTCTTTGGGACTGACATGTTGGGGCGCGATGTGTTCAGCAGAGTTGTGCACGGGGCCCGCATCTCGCTCTACGTTGGCCTCACATCTGTGGCCATCGCGACTGCTTTTGGGGTAGCCATTGGCTTGGCTTCAGGATACCTAGGCGGGAAACTCGACCTCATAGTACAACGCATCATCGATGCTTTCCTCGGCTTTCCCGTGCTAGTGCTTGCTCTCCTGTTAGTGGTCGTTCTGTCGACGACGACTACTAGTGTTGTCGTAGCGATTGTCGTTGCGCTGACCCCACAGATGGTAAGGCTGGCCCGAGCAGAAGCTATCAAAGCTCGTGGCGAAATGTTCGTCAAAGCCGCAGAGGCTATTGGTGCCACACGTATGCGCATCCTCGCCCGCCACATTCTCCCTAACGCGGCGGGGTCCATCGTAATATTGGCTACTTCGTTACTTGAACAAGCCATAGTCGCCGAGGCGTCGCTCAGTTTTTTGGGGCTTGGCGTACCACCACCGGATCCGTCTTGGGGCAGGCTTCTAAAGGAAGGAACAGGAGGCTTTCTGGAGACGGCGCCGTGGATCACTATTTTTCCTGCTGCTGCCCTGACGCTGGCGGTCTTTAGTTTCGGGGTCATTGGCGACGGCCTTCGCGATCTCACGGATCCGCAGTTCCTCAGTCGAGGGCGTCATTACAACCGAGGGGGCGACGCAAAGCGAAGCTGAAATGGGAGATGTCTTGTAATCGCCTTCGGTTTGCTGAGGCAGGCGGGACAGGTAGTGAAGGGTGTTGGTGCCAGAGGTGAGAGTCTAACTCACACGGGGGCTCCCCCAGCGGTTTTTGAGACCGCCGCGTCTGCCATTCCGCCACTCCGGCACGGTCGCAAAAGCAGGTACGTCATTATAAACGGGTGCTGTTGATGGTGCTGCGCCGCGAGGTGTTCCTCGCGGCGTTGGCAAGACTCAAGAGGGGGCCTGGCTATTTCACCCGCACGACGCCCACGCCGTCATGGACCGTCACCTCGGTCCCAAATGGTTTAGAACGAGCGATAAGTCCGTCCAGGATACCTTTCGCGATTTCGCTGCCGGGTTCCGCCATGAGGGGACGGCCTTGCTGGGGTCGCGTTCCGGTAGTGACTTCGAGTGGGTGGAATTGGATTGAGTCGAGTGCCAAGTTCTCGTTGAGAATTACGTCCGCTATGGCCAAGCCGCCAGGGTTTGATTTGCCGACGCCTATCTGAGCGCGTCCCCCTGCCTCTGCCTTATCACGAGCTTCTAAAAATGCGGCAGCAGTCTCCGAGCGGTCGAAGCCCCACCTTTCTAGCATCTCGGGGGGCACGTGCCTGACCTGGTTCACCTGCATGATGAAACCTGGCAAACCGTAGATGATCGCCTTGTTCTTGTAGACTTCGACGCCGTTCAGTCTCCCTCGACCATGTGCGCAGAATACGTCCGCCCCGGCGTCAATTGAGCCGTGGGCGAAGATGTTGACGTGGTCGGATGGTTCGTCGAGGCGTCGTCCAGCGCCCTGTTGGTGGAAGCCGACGATTACGACGTCAGCCTGACGCCGGGCCTCTCGTATCATCGCGTAGTTTCTTTCCAGGTCGACCTCGTAGGGGACCGTCTCGAACGTGAAATTGTCGTGGAGAGTGAACTTCGTACCCATGAAGAAGAATTCAGAGTCACTGTCCACTTCACGGTTGAGCATGGTGTAGCCCATGAGCGCGTCGGAACGGCCACCACCTGTACTACGGATCCTCTTCGCATCCTCCCACCCGAGTTCTGTACTCGCCCGCCGAAGTGCGTCGAACACACCCTTGTCCACATGTATCTCGGCGTCGAACCGGACTAGGTTTGCGCCCGGCCTGTCCATAAAAATGGGTCCCTGATCCGCGGCCAACGCTCCTAGAGGAATGGGATAAGGGAGGTCCGCCTTGCCACGTGGGCCCCAATCAGAAGCCGATATTATGGCAACTCTGCCCGCACCTGTATCGACGTAGGTTGGCATCGTTGCTTCGGTAAGGTTCCGCCCGGTTCCAGCGTGTGCTATCCCCGCGGCTTCCAGATAGTCGATCGTTGTCAACATCCCGCCTTCACCGAAGTCGGCCGAATGGTTGTTGGCGCACCAGACGGCTTCAATGCCGAACCATTGAAGCTCTTCCAAGCAAAATGGCGGCGTAGCCATGAAGGTTGCGCCGTGTCCGCCCCCACCCCAACAAGACGGAGGGGCCTCTACCTGCGTGAAGTTGC
>CAZUGG010000180.1:0-7090 GCA_964619905.1 uncultured Dehalococcoidia bacterium | reverse complement strand
AGGCTTTAAGTGACGCTCGGTTCAATACTGTCTCAGCCCGCCTCGACCGAAGGGACGAGATCGACGCGCGGCTAAAAGAGTGGACCATTCAGCGAAGCCCAAACCAAGTGATGGAGCTTTTACAGGAGGCTGGGGTTCCGGCCGGGATAGTTTCGGATGGGGCAGATCTAGCAGAAGATAAACAACTGGCGGCTCGTAAATTCTTCAAACGCTTCGAGCATATAGAGATTGGCGATTACATTACAAGACGTCAAACTCCCGTGATCTCTTCTGCAACGGACACCGATCCGCATTCTCCTGCACCGATCCTCGGACAGCCCACCGAGCACGTGCTCACAGAGATTCTCAACATTCCGGACGAAGAATGGTTGCCTCTAATGGAAAAAGGCGTCTTCCAGTAGACTCATTCCCGAAACGCAATTGGAATCTAACTTGACTTAGGGTTCGTAGCGTTCGAGTCCTCGTGACCGACCAATAGGACTTTTGCTTCCCTTCAAAGAAAATTGACGATGGCTTGGGACGTTCCGGATCTGTAGACCGCTTATGAAGTCGTTGACCTTCAACAAACCTCCTCTTTGTAGTTATCATTTCCATAAGGAACTCCCATGTCAGACGGCGACTTAACTAACAAAGATTCCGATGACCTTGTCATGGGGACGGCGAAACCTGAACATCCTCTACCTCGGTTGACCGATAGGTCCGGCGAATCTGATCA
This sequence comes from uncultured Dehalococcoidia bacterium, assembly GCA_964619905.1. GTDB lineage: Bacteria > Chloroflexota > Dehalococcoidia > SHYB01 > SHYB01 > DAOUKH01. Next base: position 6,375 of record CAZUGG010000180.1, on the reverse strand, counting down.
GTTCGACAGTGCACCAACTCCGGTATCTGGCCCAAACATCTTGGAACTAGTGTGTTCGGCGTTCGCACGCTGCCGATGGGTGTTTTTGACAGCCTTTATTGGGACCGTGGCCCTTCTCGTGGGGATGAGTTTTGGTGACAGATCCTCAAGTCACAACACACCAAGGCTTGTTCCCGCGGTGGCCAAGATCGAGTCCTTTGATGAAAACATCACCCAAGCCGTCTACACCCAGGCTGTGCAGGGAGTCGCAAAAATCGAAACATCACATGTCTCGCGGGGGACTTTCCCTTTTACTCAACGGGGACAGGGCTCAGGTTTTCTCGTAGACAGCGAGGGGCATTTCTTAACAAATGCGCATGTTGTCGACCAAGCCAGCGTCGTGACGGTAATCCTACACAACGGGACAAGGATTCGCGGGGAGGTAACGGGAGTTGACCGGTCAACGGATCTTGCCGTTGTCAGCGTCAACCCTCAAAACATCCGTGAACTCACTCCCCTACAGTTCGGGGATTCGGACCTTGTCGTGCCAGGACAACAAGCTATTGCCATAGGTAGCCCTTTTGGTTTCCAGAGTTCCGTCACGGTCGGAGTTATCAGCGGTGTTGGTCGCACCCTGCCGTCCCAAACTAACAGGCCAATCCTCGGTATGATCCAGACGGACGCAGCTATTTTCCCTGGTAATTCAGGTGGACCTCTTTTGAATTCAAAGGGCCACGTGATCGGCGTGAACACAGCCGTTCTGCAAAGTGGTACTGAGAACCTTGGACTCGCCGTGCCCAGCAACATGGTCACGAGTATGCTCTATCGTCTTACAACCGGTGGCCAGATAGAACGGGCTTGGCTTGGCGTCAGTCTCCTCACTCTCACCCCTACGACGGCGAGAGAGGTCCAGTCCCCTGTTAACAGTGGAGCCTATATTAGTGACGTCGTGGAGGGTAGTCCCGCTCATCGAGTAGGACTTCGTAGCAAGGACGTCGTTATAGAAGCCGACCATAACAGAATTGTTGATGTCAACGAACTGGTTATTTTATTTAACACCAAGTCCCCGGGTGATCAGGTTGAGCTTACGATTCAACGCGATGGAGCAGAGCAGGATATCGTTGTTACGCTCGGGAGTTGGCCAGCGAGTCTGTCATAATCGAACTTGCCCCCGTCGCGACTAATCCGCACCGCGGTTTATGAACTCTAAGCCCGGATAGGTTGGTATCAGATGCTCGCCGACTCCCATACCCATCTCGATCTTTTCACGGATGAAGAACTTGATACCATCATCCCTCGAGCATGGGACGCCGGTGTCAAACTGATTGTCTGTGTCGGATCTACGATCGATTCCTCCCGAAGGGCAATCGAACTCGCCGAACGTTTTGATGGAGTTTATGCCGGTGTGGGGATACACCCCATGGATCTAAAACGGCCTTTCAATAAGGTTGATTACCAAAACCTCAAATCTTTGGCTGAGTCCTCCACTAAAGTTGTGTGCATCAGCGAAACTGGGTTGGACTTTTTAGATTCTTCACCTGATCGAGGTTGGCAAAAGGAATCCCTTCGGCAGCACATATCTTTAGCCAAAGAACTTGGCAGACCGGTCGACTTTCACGCAAGAGAAGCCTACCCAGAGATCCTGGACATAATGAAGGACGAGGATGTTCGGGAGGTCGGGGCGATTTGGCACTATTTCTTGGGGGACGTGGCCAAGGCTGAAGAAGCCATGGCATGCGGCTTTTACATTTCTTTCGCAAAACCTTTAATCCTGCAACCCGAACTCGCTGAAACCGCCAAGCATGTGCCGCTAGAACGTATAGTCCTCGAAACGGATTCATACCCGCAGCCATGGAAAAAAAACCCGGTGAGGCGTACGGAGCCTTCGCATCTCCGGCTAGTCGCTCAAAAGCTCGCAGAGATCAAGGGGATCGACTTTTCCGAAGTGGAAGAGATTACCACGAGGAACCTAAAAAGGGTTCTTCATCTTTCGTAACTTGGGGGCATCTTTCCCCCAGCCACAGTCCACAAGCTACTTCTCTGTGACTAAGGGGAGATCGTCGCGGTTGGCCCATTCAGCCATGGAACCATCATAGACCGACACATCCTCATATCCCAGAAGTCTTAATACGAATGCTCCGTGCGCCGCACGGACCCCAGCTTGTCAGTAGGTTATGACGTCCTTGTTCGCGGTTACGCCTGCATCCCATAAGAGTTGCCGCAATTCCGACGCTGGCTTTAGGGCGTTGCTCTGAGGGGCGTGCAAGGCCCTTAACCACTCCATATGTATCGCATTTGGAAGGTGCCCCCCACGTTTGTTACCTCGCTGGTTCGAGCCTTCCCACTCCCGATCGCTACGGACATCTAGAGTGATTGCCGTGGCCTGTTCGATTGCCTCGAGTACATCGTTCAACAGCGCGATATGATGAGTACGGACTCTGGGAGTGAACCGAACAGCTCGGTAGGTGCGGGGCTCCATCGAAACGGCCCGTTTTTCCAGGATCCATTTGTTGATACCCCCATTTAGGACCTTGCAATTGGTGTGGCCATTATATGCCTACACGCACCAAAGCCTCGCTGCAGTATGCCCCCCATCAGAATCGTAGGCGACCACGAGAGTGTCTGCGTTGATACCGAGGCTTCCCATCAGTTCCGCGAACGATTCGGGATCCATAACATGAAGTTTGTCAACTGGATCTTTAAGATAACCAGCCTTTTCCCCATCACCGATACTCACGGCGCCCGGGATGTGTGCTCGAAGAAAGGCCTCCGGGGTCCCCATGTCCACAACTCTGATATCCGGCCGGTTCAACCGCTCGGCAAGCCACTGAGTTTCTGCAAGGAGTTCCGGATTCCCGTAACCTAAATCGTCGGACAACGCTGCTCTCCTAGATATAATGTTCCGGCTTCCACATTCTACACTCCGGACGGAAGGGAAACCGCATGACCGGACCCCTCACCGGCATTACTGTCCTCGACCTCACCCGTATCCTAGCCGGGCCGTTTTGCACAATGACATTGGGTGACCTTGGGGCCGATGTCCTCAAGGTCGAACACCCCGACGGGGGAGATCCTGCCCGTGGCAACGGTCCTTTCATCGATGGATACAGTTCGTACTTCCTCAGCGTAAATCGGGGAAAACAGAGCGTTACGATCGATCTGAGCACCCCTCAAGGGGCGGACCTGATCCGTGCCCTCGTGAAGAAAGCAGACGTGCTCGTCGAAAATTTTGTTCCGGGCACAATGGAACGTTTTGGGCTCGGTCATACCGATCTCTTAAAAGAATCCCCCTCTCTTATCTTTTGCTCTATCTCCGGATTCGGACAGACGGGACCGTACTCAGTCCTCCCAGCGCTAGACATAATCGTCCAGGGTATGGGTGGCATCATGAGTATTACGGGGGAGCCTGACGGTCCGCCCGTCAGACCTGGAACATCCATCGGTGACATAGCAGCGGGGCTTTATGCAACTGTTGGGATTCTTTCAGCCCTTCATGAGAGGGGAACGAGTGGGAAAGGCCAATATGTCGATATCGGGATGCTCGACTGCCAGTTGGCAATCCAAGAGGGAGCTCTATCTCGTTATTTTGCCACCGGAGAGGTTCCCGGGCCCATTGGAACTAGGCATCCAATATTCACCCCATTCCAGGCCTTTGAAGCATCCGACGGATGGCTAGTACTAGCCATTGTTGGAGGCCGCATAGACCAATGGCCACTTTTCTGTGCAACTATCGACCGCCTAGATTTAATTGACCACCCGAATTACAAAGATGGATGGGCCCGTACTGAAAATTACAGGGAGCTGGCGCCCGACCTGGATGATGCGTTGAAAAAGAGGTCTGTAGCAGACTGGATCGGGCGCTTTCGCGCGGTAGAGATAGCCTGCGGACCGATCAACCGTATTGATCAAGTAGCGGCAGATCCCCAAGTCGAGGCCCGCCACATGATTGTCGACGTCGCGGCACCATCTGGTAAGAATCTCAAAGTCGTAAACAACCCGGTTAAGCTTAGCCGCAGCCGCCTAGAACTAGGCGGAAGTTCTCCTGACCTTGGCGCGGATACGAAGCGCATTTTGACGACCATGCTGGAATTGACTGAACCGGAGGTCGAGGCCCTTCGGGATGAAGGCGTCTTATAGCCCTGGATTTGGGAAGTTTCCCGTAACAACCCCCCGGCTATAGTTGTGCCCGCTTCATTGGCCTACAGCTGGCTTTGCTATAGCGTTTCAGCAACGTGCGTTCGCTGAGCGGACAACAAACCCGTCCAGCAAGCGCATGTACTACAGGTCGAACGAATCGAGTAATTCGCGGGCTGTCCGTTCGTTACCCTTTGCGACTGCGCCGGCTACCTGTTGGTGAAATGGTACCGAATCGCGACGTTCGTAGAAAACTCCGAGGGGAACACCTTCCGCCTGGGTTAAAGCGTGCGCTTGTTTAAGATCAGTCCGGTCATGATCGGGTCCGATATCCCACGTGAGTGGCTTGATGTCCTTACGAGGGTTTCCGCGAAGGATTTCGTGCGTGTCGTTGTACGTGGTGCAAGGAGACTGCACATGCACAACAGAAAACCCGCGGTGGTCCATTCCATTGGTGATCAGCCCGGTGAGGTCCTTCACTTTGCTCGAATACGAGTTCGCAACGTAAGAAGCTCCTAGTGTGAGATAGAACTCCAGGGGATTCATTTGAGCTTCCATTTTCCCAAATGGCGTAGTAGACGTAACCGCATCGAAATGGGTGGTAGGTGAACTCTGTCCTTTCGTTAGGCCATATACACCATTGTCCATGACGACAACGGTGACATCGAGGTTACGAGCCGCCTGAGGTCCGATGTGTTCGGCCCCAATGCTCAGAAAGTCTCCATCGCCGGCTACTATCACTACGTTCAGTTCCGGCCGTCCCATCTTTATTCCCATAGCAATAGGGAGCGTCCGACCATGAACGCCGTGGATACCGAAAGGATGTTGATCCCCCTCCAGCAGGTGCACCATGTTTCCGGAACAGCCTATACCGGCAACGATAACCGTGTTTTCCGCTGGTTCCTCTGTCTTAACGAGGTGATCCTGCAGGGCCGCTTCGATGGCTCTGCGTACCCCGAAGTCCCCACATCCGGGGCACCACTCGAAGTCGTATTCGGGGTTTCGTTTACTCATGCAGTCGCGCCTTCTTTCTGAATTTTCATTACGCGGTCCCTAATCTTTGAAACTAAATCGCGCTTCTTGAAAGGGAGCCCCGTGTACTGGGTGATCGACTCGGCTCGTACACCAAGTCCCCGGAGGACCGAGGAGAACTGCCCGAGATAGTTGAGCTCTGGCACGATTACCAAATCCTTACTCCGAAGGTCTTCGATCAAAGCCGGGGGCATCGGGTTTAGAAACATCGTGTAATACCAACCTACGGGGACCCCAAGGCCCTGCAGTTCCTCGAAAGCTTCGCGTGCTGGGCCCTTTGAACCGCCCCACGGCATCACCACAATGCTCTCGGACGGGTTTTCGGACTCGTACGTGCCGTCCTCTAGTACCTTGAGTTTGGCGAATCGCCGCTCCGTCATTTCAATGTGCCGACTTGGCATGTGGGTAGTGTCACCGGTAGGATCGTGTTCGCTGGCATTCGCGACGTAGGCACCAGGCCCCCCTGGAAGGGGCATCGGAGTAGCCTCTGTCCCGCCGTAACGTTGGTAGCCATTAGTTCCTTTGTAAATATTTCTTCGCTCGACTTTGACCTGGTCGAGATTCGGTTTGGGGATATTCTGCCGACGTTCGGCGAGCATCATCTCCGTCAGCAGCACAACAGGACCTTGATACCGTTCCGCCCAATTCAGGGCGTGTACCGCTGCGTAGAAACACTCTTCTACGGTCCCTGGTGCGATTACTGGTATTCGGACGTCGCCGTGGGAGGGATTAAGGGCTGCAAGCAGATCTGATTGCTCAGTCTTGGTGGGCAGTCCTGTAGCGGGCCCGCCGCGCTGCACGTCAACAACAACCACCGGGATTTCCGCCATCCATGCAAGACCCATGCCCTCGCTCATTAATGAAAAGCCAGGACCGGCGGTAGAGGTCATCGCTTTTTTACCAGCGTAGCCTGCTCCAACGATCGCATTTATTGACTCAATCTCTGAACTCGCCTGATACACGAACTTGCCTTCGCCTACCAGGTTCTGTTCCATGAATACCAGGATTGTTGTCGCAGGAGAGATAGGATACCCGATAAAGGTGTCGAGTCCGGCAGCGATGGCCCCCAGGGATAATGCTTCGTTCCCACGAACGTTGATCTGGGACATTTCCGTCGGTGTCGGTGCGTCCAATTCCCCCAAGGCAAATGCGGTTTTCGATGCTTCTTCCCTACCGAGTTTAAGAGCTTCGATATTCGAACTGATGATGTGCTCGTCGTCCACGCGGCCC
>CAZUGG010000179.1:0-2949 GCA_964619905.1 uncultured Dehalococcoidia bacterium | reverse complement strand
TTCGTCCACTATAAGTAGAATCCCGAACTCATCGCAGATCTCTCGGATTTTCGGCATGTATCCCATGGGCGGAGGCAATACGCCACGCGCGGTGACGGTCTGCTCGCCAATGTAGCAAGCAACGGTTGACGGGTCGTGGAGTTCGCTCATCTCTCGCAACTCGTTCGCATAGTCCTCTGCTGAAGCTTCGTAGTTGTCACCGTACTTATTCCGATAGGAGTACGGGGGAGAGATCTGATAGAAACCGGCGGGCAGTGGCTCGAAGTATTTTCGTCTTGGCGTGACGGCCCCTGCAGCCAGTGTCGCGAGGCTCATACCGTGGTAGTTGTACTTCCGGCCGATCACCTTGTACTTGCCGCCATTCCCCCTCATCTTGTGATATTGCCGCGCGATCTTGATCGCTGTCTCGTTCGCGTCAGTTCCATTGCAAGCAAAGATCGTGTACTGCAGCGATTCTGGCGAAAGCGAGGCTAGCTTCTCCGCTAGTTGCACCTGTGGCACGCTCGCCGGCCAACCACTGGGGTTCTGCACCACATTCGACATCTCTTTCACCATCGCCTCAACAACATGCGGATGGTTGAACCCAAGGGTTGACGCGAAGGCCGACGAAGAGGCGTCCAGATATCGGTCACCGTCGATGTCTGTGAGCATCGATCCTTGGCCTGACTTGATAATCGAACCGGGAGACTCGAAGAAGGACGGATCCTTCCCAAACGTTGGCCAAAGGAAGGCCTTCGCAGCTTTTTTCAAGCTAGAAACAGACGGTTCGGTCATATTACAATCCTATTCTCCTCGGTTGCACCAGATCGTAAATCTGGTCCAATCCGGCGTCAAGGATGGCCTTTCTGCCCGAATCGAAGGCACAAAGGTGCTATCTTTGCAGACCTATTGGTGCTATTTCATTAGTCATGGCCCTCTTGGAGCTACAAGACCTGCGAACCCACATCTATCTTGAGGAAGGCGTCCTCAAGGCTGTGGATGGCGTCGACTTGAAGATAGACGGTGGAGAGATAGTCGGCCTCGTAGGCGAATCAGGCTGCGGCAAGTCTATGACTGCGCTTTCCGTCGTCCGTCTGACCCCAAGGGAGGCCGAGACAGTGGGCGGCCGCATCCTCTTTGAAGACCAGGACCTTCTCACACTGAACGAAGATCAGCTCAACGAGCTGCGCGGACGGAAGATCTCCATGGTTTTCCAAGATCCGTTGACCTATCTGAACCCTGTGATGAAAATCAAGTCCCAGGTCGCTGAGCCCCTGATGCTCCACCAAGGACTAAACAAAGCGGAAGCGGAGGCTCAATCTGTCCATATCCTCAATGCTATGGGGTTAGGGGACGCCGCCAATATCGCAGAAAGCTACCCCCACGAACTCAGCGGGGGGATGAAGCAGCGAGTGCTCATGGCAATCGCCCTCGGGTGTGACCCTTCCGTTCTGATCGCCGATGAGCCCTTCACTGCAGTTGATGTGTCCATTCAGGACCAACTAATGGATCTCTTGAAGCGTTTGCAACAGGAGCGCCAATTCTCCTGCCTTTTGATCACGCACGACCTAGGAGTCGCAGCTGAGATCTGTGATCGCATCTACGTTATGTACGCAGGCCAAATCGTGGAAACAGGCGACATTCATACAATCTTCGATTACCCGAAACATCCGTACACCAAAGGGCTCATCCAGTCCGCCAAGATCTCTCGCACCGACTCAGAGGCGCTCCCTTACATCCCAGGCGAGGTGCCTTCGATGTTGGACCCACCTTCAGGATGCCGCTTCCACCCCAGGTGCGACCAAGCGATGGAGCGATGCCTGACTCAAGAACCCGGCCGTACGGACCTTGACCAACAGCAATGGGTGAAGTGCTGGCTCTATGAATAACAGCGCCACCGGTGAAGCCCTCCTGAGCGTAAGGAACGTGCACAAGCACTTCCGTCAACGTTCCCTGCGTGGCGAAGCGGTGAACCGAGCCGTTGACGGGGTCAGCCTTGACCTACAGGAAGGTGAGATCCTCGGCATAGCCGGAGAAAGCGGCTGCGGGAAGAGCACGCTGGCCCGATTGCTATGTGGGCTCGTTAGCCCAAATTCGGGAGAAATCATATTCTCTGGCCAAGATATCGACATTCTCTCGGGACAGAAAAAGCGAGAGTTTCGTCGTCAGGTCCAGATGGTCTTTCAAGACCCTGAGGGATCTCTTAACCCCCGTCGCAGAATAGGCTCAATCCTACAGCAGCCTTTTCAAGTGCACGGGCTTGGAAGCAACTCTGAGCAGCGGGACAAGGTCCTCAAGCTCCTGGAGCGCGTTAAGCTCACGCCCTCCAGCTACTACGCAGACAAGTTCCCCTATGAGTTAAGCGGCGGCTCGAAGCAACGGGTAGCCATAGCACGCGCTCTAGCGTTAGAACCCCGGCTCCTCCTCGCGGATGAGCCGGTAGCCTCTCTGGACATGTCCATAAGAGGCGCGATCCTCTTGCTCCTGAGAGAGCTCAATCGAGAACTAGGGATAAGCATGATCCTTATCTCTCATGACCTTAACGTGCTCCAGACAATGGCTTCTCGAATTGCGATCATGTACCTAGGCCGCATCGCGGAGATAGGTAGCAAGGCCGAAGTTTTCTCGAATCCCAGACACCCCTATACTCAGGCGCTGCTTTCAGTAAACCCGATCGCGGACCCCAAGTTGACTCGGGAGCGGGTCAAGCTCTCTCTCACTGGTGACGTGCCCTCCTCATCGAATCCTCCAGCTGGTTGTCGTTTTCATACTCGTTGCCCGCACGTAGTGGAAGACTGTCTTAGAGATGAACCAGCCCTCACTCCTGTTGGTGACTCACATTACGCCGCGTGCCCGCATTGGCAACGGATTGCATCTTTACAAACCGGTTAGAATGCGGTCCTATGTCGGTTCGGCGTGCTTCTTCAACGAAGATAGTTAAAAGGCACGAGCAGGAGGAAATACGATGAC
>CAZUGG010000178.1:0-4079 GCA_964619905.1 uncultured Dehalococcoidia bacterium | reverse complement strand
TGAGAGGCTGCATAGGCTTGAAGTAGCTCTCTACGATCCTTGCCGTAGATTCGATTGTGGACTAAGTCCTCCAGCTTTGGCTCGTCGGTTTTCCCCATAATATAGCGGGATTTCCGGACTTCTATCTCTACGGCAAGTAAGAGGGCTTCTTCCACTCGGACGCCGTACCAAAAATTGGTGACGGCGCTGTGCTTGACATCACCGATTGCCTCACGGAAATCGTTGTCGCTTATGGGTCGAGGGGTCTTGCCGTGTAGAAGAAGTCGGTCTCGTTCAAGTGGAGGCAGGCAATCGTAGGCGTGGATCACGATTCGTTCCGCGAGGAGTTGCCAGTCAAACGCCTCACCTGCTATGAGGTACCGATATTCGCGGTCGCCAACACGCTCTTCAGGCAGAGTCCATTCTGCAATTGCTTCGAGAAGCGCATCCAACCAGTCCCGCCCCGACTTTACGGCCTCACGGAATCTCTGTAACGCCGCGCCTTCGTCGCTCTCAAGGGCATCGGCCGAAGGTGTATCTGTAACTGTTCGGACCATGCGAGGGTAGTGTACTCTGCCCCAGCAGTCTCAGGCTAGGACCTATCATCTCCTGCCGATAGGACAGTTGACTTGGACCACTTAAATGCGATTTGTGTATGTGCGCCATAGGACGATCGCTCTAGCGATGCGGTCCATGCAGCGCTGGCGTCCGAGAACTGCCATGGTTTCGAATAGCGGAGGTGCAGCCTTGGATCCAGTACAGGCAATACGTAGCGTTCCGAAGAGTTGACCTGTCTTGATCTCAAGTTGTTCAGCTAGAGCCCTCAATTTTGTCTCGAGAGTAGCTGCCCCGAAGTCGGGCAACTGATTGAGACAGGCTTCTGCCTCTGTGAGTGCTTGTAAGGTTCCATCCTCGCTCATGTTCTTTTGGAGGAGGAGTGCGGGTTCGTATCTAAGATCATCTGATAGAAAGAACTCAGTGAGTTCCCGCGACTCGGCGAGGAGCTTGAGTCGGCCTTGTACCAGTGGCACCACGCGTCCCAGATAGGCTGTGTTAAGCGGACGCGAGATCTCCTCCGGCAGGTCTCGATCAAGACGCTCACAGACGGCAGTGGTCAATTCGCTGGTATCCATGTCGCGAATGTAGACCCCGTTCATCCAAGCTAATTTCTCTGTATTGAAGATGGCCCCGGACTTATTGATGTTCTCTATGGAAAAGTGCTCTATGAGCTGCTCTCTAGTGAAGATTTCGGTCTTGTCGTCAAAGGACCAGCCCAGGAGAGCGAGGAAATTCATCAGCGCTTGAGGAAGGAAACCTTGAGTTCGATATTCGAGAACAGATGTGGCACCGTGGCGTTTGCTTAGCTTGGACCGATCTGGTCCCAAGATGATCGGGAGGTGGGCATAAGCTGGCGGGTTCCACCCCAGAGCCTCATGAATCATCATGTGTCTTGGTGTACTGGAGACCCACTCGTCTGCCCGGAGCACATGGCTGATCGCCATGGCGCGGTCGTCAATGATGTGGGCCAGATGGTAGGTGGGGAAGCCATCTGATTTGAGGATCACGAAATCGTCGAGCAATGAGTTCTGGAAGCTAATTTCGCCGCGAATTAGATCCTTGAACGTTGTTTCCCCTGCCACTTTGGATGCGAATCTGATGACCCTTGGGCGTCCTTCGGCTTCGTGCGTAGCTCGGAGGCTGGGCTCGCCGCGATGGCGCCCGTCATACTTGGGAGGCTCCCCACGTTTCTGCTGGGCCTTACGCATATCGGAGAGCTCTTCGGGTGTGCAGTAACAGTCGTATGCTTTGCCCTCTTCTAGCAGTTGTTGAGCAATCTCACTGTAGTGTGCTAATCGGTGTGGGTTTGACTGAAAATAGGGTCCGTACTCACCTTTCTCGTCGCCGTTCTTGCCGATTGGACCCTCATCCCAATCTAATCCAAGCCAACGAAGGCTTTCGAGGATTGCCTCAGTCGCGCCGTCGACAAGCCGCGCGCGGTCCGTGTCCTCGATCCGCACGATGAATTGACCTTTGTTTCGGCGAGCGAAGAGCCAGTTGAAGAGGGCGGTGCGAATGTTGCCCACGTGAGGAATGCCGGTTGGGCTGGGAGCGTATCGGACGCGGACAGTATCGGGCATGGTTTCCTCAGGGCGAATATGGGGTCAGTTCTGAGTAATGCCGGTTGGATCAATTCTAGCACCGGCAAAGCGCAGCTAGTCGGTCTTTTTACCCTGGCGTGCTAGAATTGACCGGTCTTGCGCGGCGCTGTTCTGGTCAGGTGAGTACTTTTTAATCGCATGGACTGGGTTACCGAACAGGTTGCTGTCTCAGAGTATCCTTCATCAAAGACGGACCTTTTGCAGTTCGACGGTATTCTGAATCTCGACCGATACACGCCCTATAAGACGGACGTACGGCTTGAGCACATGCCCTTGATCGATGGACCGGGCAATACCCCTGAAGCGGTGGCGGACGTGCTCGAGCGGATGGACTCCTTACTGCAAAACAACGGACGTGTGCTGGTTCACTGTGCTGCTGGCGTTAGCCGTTCTCCGTTCGTGATAGGACTCTACATTAGTTGGAAGCAGGGTATGGTTTTTGAGAAGGCGTTGGATCTAGTGGCGGCACGTCGATCACGGAATTTAAATGTCGACCCTGGGCTTGTCGAGATTGCGGAAGATGTTTTGGACGTAATCTCGCAGCGCGCTACAAACGCTCAAGATGGTCGATAATCTGACGGCGGAATTGATCCAGGCTACTCTGAATACTTCCTATGTTGGGCGTCGCCTTGTTCTCGTCCAAGAGGCCACGTCCACTATGGAGATCGCGGCGTCGGAGGCAGCTGGCGGCGCACCAGAGGGGACTCTAATTGTTGCTGAAGAGCAGACTGCGGGGAGGGGGCGTTTTGGGAGAGCGTGGGTTTCTCCAAGGGGTGCTGCCATCTACATCTCGATTCTGCGTCGGCCACCGCCCAAGCGCATGCCTGGTTTGAACATGGCGCTTTCTCTCGCAATTGTGCGCGCAGCGTACGATGTTGCAGCTGTTTCTGCGGACATTAAGTGGGCAAATGATGTTGAGGTCAATGGAAGGAAGCTTGCTGGCATTCTCGTTGATGCAGCCGTTGGTCAGGCAGGTGACGTGATGGAAGTGATTGTGGGCGTTGGCATGAACGTAAATTTGGACTCCTCAGCGTACCCGGAGATCGCGAAAACGGCTACGAGCCTAAAAAAGGAGATTGGTCGTCATGTCAGCCGTCTCGCGGTTCTCACGTCCTTGCTTCAGCATTTCGAGAAGCTCTACGATCGCCTGAAGAGCGGAGAATCTCTTTTCGGCGAGTGGCGCCAATGCGTCAATGTCGTAGGGAAAACGGTCAAGGTCACTTTCCCTGCCATACCCGGAGCTGACTCATTGGTGGGATTGGTGGAGAGTGTTGACAAAGACGGGGCCCTACTGTTGCGCAAAGAGGATGGAGTCATTGAGCGCTTGGTTGCCGGAGAAGTATCGTTGCGGCAAGAGAATGGCTAGGGCCAAACGGTTTCGAAGTCGGGTGATCGCACCACTCGCATTGTGAAGGTCTCAGCTGTCTGACACGCAAGCCAGACGAATGGCTTCGCCGCGTCCAAAGGTTCCTGCCATCCCGTCCAGTCGAAACCCTTCGGATAGAGAACTTCGGCTCCCTCGGTTTTAACGGCGCCAGGTTGAACCGCCACAACTGAAATGTTGTGCTCGCGGACCTCCCGTGCTAATCCGAGGCTGAAACGTTCTACTGCAGCCTTCGTCATGCCGTAGACAGTGTCGCCGGGATAGCGGAATGTTTGTGCTGCGCCAGAGCTGAGGTTAATGATGCATCCGCGTTGCTGCTTGATCATGGTTGGCAAAGCGGCCTGGGTGCACATGAAGACTCCCTTGACGTTTAGCGCCAATGCCTTGTCCAAACGCCACATCGGATATGTCTCGAGCTTCTCGTATTGGTAGGGGCCTCCAGCATTGTTTACGAGAACGTCTATTTGGCCGAATTCATCAAGGGCCCGCTGGGTCAGGCCGGAGATATCTTCCCCGTTGGTGACATCGCACCGAACGGCCAGTGCGGTGCCGCCCTC
>CAZUGG010000177.1:0-16040 GCA_964619905.1 uncultured Dehalococcoidia bacterium | reverse complement strand
TGTCCATACGCTCCTCTTTATGTCCGTCTCAGGGCTAGTGGCATGGGGTTTGTACCCTCTCGTCATCGACAGTGAAACGTTTGGAAAGGCGTTCCTCCTACCGATAGCTGTTGGTGGCTCCTTTGTTACAGCCCTGGCCTTGAGAAGCGGCGACCGCTTCGAATGGTTCTTGGTGCATTGGTCTGGTTTTGCGTTGCTGGCGTATATTGCCGCCGGTGAAAAGATGCCGTGGCTCTTGACACACTTAACGCTCCCCTTCGTCTTCCTGGCGGGCAAGTTCATTGGTGAGCTGATCACATCTATAGAGTGGCGGTCCGCGCTTCGGAGTGGTTCATTCGGCCTCTTATTTTTGGCACCAATCTTGCTTGTCGTGATTTACGCTTTGGCCACCAACGTGCCATGGGACAATAACGACTTGGGCATATGGAGCTTCATAGGTCCGCTAATCGCGTCTGCAGTTGTAATTGTTGGGACAACATACGTGATAGCTAACCTGGGCTTGCGGCGCACTCTGCCCATCCTAGGCCTGTCGTTGGTTGGGCTTATGGCTGTCTTCACCATCCGGACTGCATTCGAGACGACCTACGCGAATGGCGATAATGCAGACGAGCTTATCGTCTATTCTCAACTGGCACCGGCTGTTCATCAGGCGGCGCTCGACATTGGAGAAGCGGCTCGAAGGAGCGGACGTGGCCAGGAGCTTCGAATCCTAGCTGATTCTTCAGATGCGGCTGTTGCGCCTTGGCGCTGGTACCTTCGCGAATTTCCACACGTGTATCACGTGGACCTTAGTGATTATGAAGGGGAGTTCGACCATGACGTGATCCTGGTCAACCCTCGTCATGACCGAAAACTTGAAGCGGTCCGTGAAGAATACGAGGATGCGAGACGTATTACTTTCCTTACGTGGTTTAATCCGTTCGAGGTCTATTCTGGTTACGATGCAGGTCAGTTCTGGGATGACTTGGGCAGCGCGCGCGCTTGGAACCAAGGTTTGCGCTACTTTACATATCGTGAGATAGCTACTGATCCAGCGAGTCAAGACGCCTTGATTTACTTTAGTAAAGATCTGTTCTGACAGTCATCGTCTATACTGGACTCTTGAACCTGCTACTGCAGTGTTCGGTCTTTCGCTTGGGAGGGCATACTGTCCTTTCTTCTCAGTAAACGTTTCTGGGTCGGCGCTGCCGTCAGCGCCGGGCTCTTGGTGCTCTTTTTTTGGCAGCTTGACCTGAGCGAGACGCTCGATGCTCTGGCGCATGCGGAGTACATCTGGCTTGTTCCTGGGATCGCCATTTATTTCGTCGGAGTGCTCTTTCGCGCGTTTCGTTGGCGGTTCTTACTGATGCACATCAAGACGATACCTACGATGCGCTTGTACCCAGTCGTGGTTGTCGGATATATGGCGAATAATCTGTTGCCGGTGCGTCTCGGTGAGTTAGTTCGATCGTGGTTTATCGGTGAGCGCGAGGGCATTAGCAAGAGCTCGTCTCTAGCTACGATTCTTGTCGAACGAGTCTTTGATGGGTTGGGGCTCCTCATAATCGCGCTCTTTATATGGCCGTTTCTCGACGTGGCCGAGGTGTTTGGGGCGGTCGCAGATGATCTCGGCGTTCCCAGCGGAATATTGATCGCGATTGTGCTCACGTTGTTCCTGGGCGCGCTGGTGTTGATGTTTGGAGTGGCAATCTTCCCCAAGATGCGGGATGTTCTAGTTAGAGTGATCTCACGATGTCTTCCTCTACGAATGCGGGCATCTGCAGAAGAAATGATTTATTCGTTTGCCGATGGGCTGGCAGGGCTACGCAATCCGAAGCGAGTAGCTTGGATCCTCGCAATGACAATGCCCGTTTGGTTCGCCGAAGGCGCCATGTACCACATCATTGGATGGGCCTTCGACCTCGACGTGAGTTACCACGGCTCGCTCTTTGTGACAGCGATGGCGAACCTAGCGGTAAGCCTACCCTCTACGGCTGGCGGTATCGGTCCGTTTGAGTATGCCACGCGTGTAGTGCTCGAAGGCTTCGATGAGGTTTCGGAGGTCGCTGCGGCTTACGCGGTCGTAATCCATGGAGCACTTTTGGTGCCGGTCACGAGCCTAGGACTATTTTTCATGTGGCTGCATAACCTCAGCCTGGGTGAAATGACCCGGGGTTCATCTGAGAAGAGCGATGCAAGCAAAGCTGAACGCGACAATATTGAGGGTGTAGATAGTCAGTGTTGAAGATAGCGTCCTTGCCATACGCAGTATCCGGCGGTGATGCTGAATTAAGTTATAGGTTCTCCGGAGCTCTCTCTGCTTGTCCCGCCTTAACTGGTGTGCTAGCATCCCGTTAGTTCCGGATTTCACGAAGTTTAAAGGGGACGCGGTCGGCGATGGACCCCAAGATTCGGGAGATTCTAGACTCGCAAAAAGGCCGGACGATCACCGTCCTCTCTTCGTTGATTCGTATTCAGGAACGGTTGTCGTACCTACCGCCTGAGGCAGTCTCTGCGGTGGCCGAGTACACTGGTGCGTCGGTCAATGAGGTTCATGGTGTAGCTACCTTTTACACGCACTTCCGGTTCGAGCCGCCTGGAGATCACACCATCGAACTCTGTTGGGGTCCATCTTGTCAGATCTTTGATGCGAAGGGTCTGATGAAACAGGCGGAGGAATTTTCCGGCATCGGATTCGACGGCACGACTGAAGACCGCAGGTACAGCCTGCGTGGTTTGGAATGCGCTGGGGCCTGTGCTCTGGCGCCCGTGGGGAAGGTTGACGGTAAATTGGTCGGCCGATTAAACCAGGAACGACTTGCTCAGCTCCTTGATGCAACGTCGGGAGACCGTCCATGACTGAGGCATTCAAGCACATGGAACAGCGTGCGGTCCAGGAGTGGGCGGCTTTTGAAA
The DNA here is from genome assembly GCA_964619905.1 of uncultured Dehalococcoidia bacterium. Taxonomy (GTDB): domain Bacteria; phylum Chloroflexota; class Dehalococcoidia; order SHYB01; family SHYB01; genus DAOUKH01. The sequence goes on along the minus strand of CAZUGG010000177.1, from coordinate 13,145 downwards.
AGCCGGTCCAGCGGCCGCAGATAGTCGTTGGTATGGGGATTCATGGCGCTGCCGCGGGAGCCCCAGAGGTCATCCAAGCTATTGAGGAGGCTCTCAAGCGGGGACAGATTGAGGCAGATGTGCATACGAGTGGCGGCTTGGGGCTCGACTATGCCGAGGTGATAGTCAGCATCATTAAACCAGGCAAGCCGAGGGCCTTTTTCGGGAACGTAACCCCGGACTTAGTCCCGGGATTGATTGAAGGGTTCGTGGTCGGCGATACCATGCCGACAGAGGTCATGTTCCTTGGAGCAACTGGAGACCTAGACGGCACTGGGCTCCAAAACTTGTTTGACCGGGATGAGTTTTCCCTCCAGCGCCGCGTGGCGACACAAAATTGCGGAATTACGGATCCCACGAACCTGTGGCATTACATTGCGAACGGTGGCTACGCTGCACTTGACAAAGCTTTGAGTGGGATGGAGCCCGAAGCTGTGATCGCAGAGGTTGAGAAGTCGAACCTCCGAGGGCGAGGTGGAGCCGCGTTCCCCGCCGCGATGAAATGGAAGTTTTTAATCGGTGCACCTGGCCCTCCTAAGTATCATCTTTGCAATGCGGAAGAGGGAGATTCGGGAGCCTTCAATGATAAGCACCTGCTGGAGAGCGATCCGTTCCGGGTGATTGAAGGTATTACCATCGGCGGCTATGCGACCAAAGCCGGAGAGGGCAAGGGCTTCATTTTTATACGGACGGGATGGGACTTGCCCATCACCCGGGTTCAAAAGGCTCTGGACCTGGCGTATGAGAACGGTTTGCTTGGAAAGGACATTCTGGGGTCGGGCTTTGACTTCGACATTGAGATCTCCCTCACTGGCGAGTCTTATGTGTCGGGCGAGGAGACCGCCCTCATGGAGGCTGTAGAGGGAAAGCGGGCAATGCCTCGCTACAAGCCTCCATTTCCAGCGGCGGCGGGCGTCTGGCAGAAACCATCTAACATCAACAACGTGAAGACCTACTCCTATGTTCCCAGCATCATCGCCAACGGTGGGGACTGGTTTGCGGGTATCGGGACAGAGCGCAGTAAAGGAACGGCGTTAGCTTGCTTGTCGGGTAGGATCAAACGACCGGGTCTCTACGAGGTGCCTTTTGGGGTGACTCTGCGGCAAGTTATAGAGGATCTTGGGGGTGGCGTGCCCGATGGAAAGCAATTGAAGTTTATTCAAACGGGTGGTCCTCTAGGGGGGTTCTTGCCCTCCTCTGCTCTAGACATGCCGATCGACTTTGATGCGATGATTGCCGCGGGTGCGATGTTTGGCTCAGGCGGAATTATCGTGGGAGACGAAAGGGATTCAGTGGTGGAGATCGCGGCCGTGCTCGGTGAGTTCAACGCCGAAGAGTCGTGTGGGAAGTGCTTCCCATGTCGCTTGGGCACGCGCCAGATAGCGAACATCCTCGAACGACTTCATCGAAAAGAGGCGACTCGCAAGGAACTTAGTACAGCGTTAACTATCGGAGAGACGATGAAGTCTGCGCTGTGTGCGCACGGCCATTTGGCAGAAAATCCGATTAAGTCGGGATACAGATATTTTGAGGACGAGTTCGAAGAAGCGCTCAGCGAGAGCGCGGGTACCGAAGGTTTGGGAGCTGAGGCGGGAGTGTAAGTCGTGAGCTAGAGTAGGCAGACTGTTTCGGATGAGGTATTAGGATGAACCTGCTGATGGAATTGCTAGAACCCCAGGGATAATGACCACCGACAAAATCAAACTTAAGATCGACGGCGTGTAGATCTCGGACGACCCAGTCACAATAAACAAAAAAGCCGCACGTGATAACGGGATCTATATCCCTTATTTGTGTTGGCACCCCATTCTGAAACCCTACGGGGCCTGCCGTATGTGTGTTGTGGAAATCGAAGGTGGGCGAGGGTACCCGGCCGCTTGTCATACACCGATTGGCGATGGAATGTCGGTTCTGACCAATCCAGGGCCGGTCGAAGAAATTCGACGTGACATTTTGGCTCTGACGCTATCGAGTCATCCCCACGGCTGTCTAACCTGTTGGCGCGTCGAGCATTGTGGGCCTACCGATGTTTGCCTCCGCAACGTTAGTGTCCTTGATCGCTGTGTCGTTTGCCCACAGAACGAGCGCTGCGAACTTCAGGACGTGACCTACTCGGTCAAACTCAACGAGGTTCCCTTGCCGTATGAGTACCGCAATCTGGAGCTGGAGACGCGTAACCCCTTTATAGACCACGACATGAACTTGTGCATCGTTTGTGGGAAGTGCGTTCGTGCTTGCAGCGAGTTGGAAGGTGTAAACGCGATTACGTTTGAGATGCGTGGTAACGACACGATTGTTGGCACCTCACAGGGCGGGACCCTGGCGGATTCCGGATGTACGTTCTGCGGTTTGTGTGTAGATGTGTGTCCCGTGGGTGCGATAACTGAAAAAGACAGTAAGTGGGCCGGGCGCGCCGATGAGGTGGTGACCTCTGCGTGTTCTCAATGCAGCGTGGGATGCTCCCTGAATCTCAATGTCGCTGACGGCAAGCTCATTCGCATTACCCACGATGTTGACGGACAGGCGAGTCGGGGTCAGGAGTGTGTACAAGGTAAGTTTGGCCACAAGTGGGTGTATAGCAAGAATCGCCTCATGAAGCCGATGGTGCGCGGCGCGAACGGTTTAGAGGAAGTGGGCTGGGATGATGCTTTGACAGCGGTCGCGCAGGCCCTACAGAAGTACGAGCCTGACCAGATCGCTTTTCTCGGCTCCGGTAAGGCCACGAACGAAGATAACTACCTGCTCCAGAAGTTCGCTAGAGGGGTCATTGGATCCTCAAACATCGATTTCCCTGATCCTCTTTGCCCTCCCCGAGCCCTTGAGCCCCTCGACCGATCTTTTGGTAGCGCGGCAGCCACGAACACGATGTGGGAGCTGCGAGACTCGAAGACGGTACTTGTGATCGATTCGGACTTGACGTTTGAGCAGCCTGTGGCTGCTTTACAGGTCAAGGAAGCGGTGAGCCGTGGTGCGCATCTGGTCGTTATCGATCCTCGTGACACGGAAATGGGACTTCTAGCTACCGAGAAGGTTGTGTGCAGCCCCGGCTCGGAACACGCCATCCTTGGGGCGCTTGCCAAGATCATCGTAGACGAGGGGCTCTTTGACGTGGCCTCGGTTCAACAGCGTTCGGGAGATCTCGACAAATTCATCGAGTCGTTGACGCCATTCGCGCTTGATGCTGTTGAGAGGTTGTCGGGAGTGCCATCGGCCCGTCTCAAGCAGATCGCGCGTCTGCTAGCTACGCAGAAACCAGCGGCGATACTTTTCAGTCCTGGTCTTTACGGATCTGATGGTTCGATTGCCGCTGCTATTGCTGGGCTCGCGATGTTGACTGAGAGCGTTGGGGTTCCGGGTGGGGGCGGCTATCCGTTAAGAGGAGAGAACAACAGCCAGGGTGCCGAGGACATGGGCTGCAGGCCGCATTTACTCCCGGGAGGCTCCTTGCTGGATGAGGCAGGAGCACGCCTGCGCCTGGGTGAAACAGTTGAACGGCCCATACCGCAGACACCTGGCGTCGGGTTCCCTGATCTGCCTGAGGCCATCGATGCGGGTCGGATCAAGGCGGTGATGATGATAGGTCAGAACCAGGTGCTTCCCGACCCTGGTGGGGAATTGATGAAAGCCCTGGGAAAACTCGAGTTTCTTGCGGTTCACGAAAGCTTTCTTCGGAAGCTCGAACCGATGGTAACGGTGGCACTTCCTGCAACATCTTTTGCAGAGAGTGATGGCACCACGACCAGCTTCGAGCGGCGCGTCCAGAGAGTGCGACAGGCGATTGAGCCATTAGCTGAATGCAGACCCGCGTGGAGGGTCGTCAGCGACCTGGCAGAGCGGTTACGGGCTGATGGGTTTTCTTACAGTAGCCCGTCCCAGGTAATGGAAGAGATCGCTCGTGTCGCGCCAACGTACGGTGGGATATCGTACGGAAGGCTAGAGCACGAAACTTTGCAATGGCCCTGCAGAAGTGACGACGATCCTGGCACCCCTATTCTGCACGTGAACCAGTTCCTGCGCGGCATGGGTCGGTTTACTGCACTTACTCCACCTAAGCCCGACGAGAAGGTGAGCGGGCTGATCGCTCTGTCTGCGGTAGTGCGGGAGATTAAGGGAACGGTCGAGTTGGAAGACACCACTTTCGTTGAACTGAACTCAGCAGATGCGCGCCGTCTTTCCATCGAAGACGGTGATGAAATCACATTGGCTGCCGCGATCGGCAAGGTGTCGGCGAAGGCTCACGTCAATGGGAGGGCTGAACCCGGCGTAGCTCTGCTGACGCTAGCGCATCACAAGATGGTCACCAACATCTGGAACAAACCAACTCCTGGTGTGCTCACGCCATTCTCGAGAGCCAAGCGCTTCCCTGTTGAAATAATAAAAGCGTAGACCCGGCAGCACTTCTTTCTGTTTGATGTGATCACCGAAGTCGCTCACTTGGGTTCCTGATAGTCGGCCTCCTGGATTGGCTCCGCGTATAATCGGAGACGCTCTTTCTTTAGGCAGCCTATGGCATTGGAAAACGATAAACGGCTTGTTGCACCTTGCGTTGTCGGCTGCCCTGCTGAGGTCGATGTCCCGCGCTATATGGGCTATGTGGCCGAGGGCCGCTTCTCGGACGCCCACAGCACGGTGCGCGAGGCGATTCCTCTCCCGATGGTTTGCGGGCTGATCTGTTACCGTCCCTGCGATCCATGGTGTCTATGAGGCATCATGGAAGAGCCTATTGCCTTCAACGCTTTCAAACGCGCTGCTGTGGAGCACCTGGAGGCTCAAATCTCGGGTCCGCAGCCAGAGCGGTATGTGGCTCCTCCGACCGGCAAGAGGATCGCGGTTGTAGGGTCTGGCCCCTCCGGGCTCACAGCGACGTATTACTTGGCTAGTCGTCGGGGACATGATGTGACGCTAATCGAGGGGCTCCCCAAACTTGGCGGCATGTTGGTCGCTGGCTTACCCGAGTACAAGGTGCCTCGTGACTTACTCCAACGGGAAATTGAACTGGTTTGCGCCACACGGGTGGAGGCCCGTGTAGGCGCGTGGGTAGAGTCAATTGAGGAGTTGGTGCATGAATATGATGCAGTGCTGTTGGCGGTGGGATATACGAAATCGCAGTTCCTGGATGTTCAGAGCACCGTGGGTGTAGAGCATGCCACTGATTTTCTTAGGGAGGTTAATTTGGGCCAGCGCCTTACAGCTCCGGATAGTCTTATAGTCATCGGGGGCAACAACGTGGCTATGGATGCTGCTCGTTCCGCGCTTCGGATTGGAGCAAAGAAGGTAACGGTTCTTATGCCATCGGATCGTGCCGGCGCCGAAGCGCAGCATCACGAGGTTGTTGACGCCGAGCTTGAAGGAGTGGTTGTGGAGGAGTTGACTCGACCCGTATCGATCAGTCGTCGGCTAGACGCCACATTCGAGGTGGCGGTAGAGTCGTCGGAGGGGATGATCACTGATCAATTAAGCGGCGGAGCTTCTGACGCAGTCAAGAAAAAGCGTCACAGTATCATTGCCGACGGAGTGTTGATGTCCGTAGGGGTTGTTGCTGATGTGCCTTCGTCATGGCGTGTGTCGGTTGGCAATCTCGGTCGTATTGAAACGTCTCCCGACGCGCAGATGACGAGTCGAGACGGAGTCTTCGCTGCAGGAGACGTGGTAACCGGACCAGGTAGCATTGTCGATGCTATGGACCAAGGTAAGCGTGCCGCAGTGGCGATCGACCAGTTTTTAGGAGGCGATGGAGACATATCTGAGACGTTTGCCCCAGCACCGGGTTCCGAGATGGAGATGCGTGCCGATATTGCGGCCCAAGGTAAACCCGTGGTGCCAATGCCGATGGCCGAAGCCTCCACTAGAAGAGCGACGTTTGAGATTGTCGAGCGAGGATACACAAAGGACCAGGCTATCGACGAGGCGCGCAGATGCATCCGTTGCGACCTTTGGCGGATGGGTACACCGGAAGTCTGGTCGAAGCAACCGGACTAGGTTCGAGCTAGGCGTGCACCTTTCCTACGTCCCATTTCTCCTCGATGGGCTCCTTGCCGACCATATGGTAATTCGAAGGTCCGGGCCTTACGTTCATGAAGCGGACGCCATCAGTACCCGTGTCGAATTTGTACTGAGTTCCGCCCTTTATGAACATTACGTGTCCTGGTCCTAGCTGCCTTTTTCCTATAGTGACGGCTCCTTCGAGGATGTAAATAATCTCGTCCTGGGAGTGACTGTGCAGATTGCCCGTGCGGCTAGGAGCCAGGGCGATGATCATGGCTCGGAGGCCTGCTTCGAGATCGCCAACTAGCTGTGCCCCGAGTTTGCGCGGGCCCTCTTGGGGCTCGACTTCACGGACCCAGGGGGCCTCATCAATGTGCATTATATCCACGCGATTTTTAGACATTCTTCACCTCCTATCAGTTGCGCCAGGATAGAAATATGGGTGTGCTGGTGTCAACGTGACATTTTCGAGATCTAAGCGGCGCATGAAAGTTCTCATGTGCAGTCCCGCAAGAGTGTTCTCTTAAGGGCTCCCCTTAGAAGAACACTCTTGTTGTCGTTCTGGATGTCCGGTTATCTGGGTACCTGCCTCGTGCTTTGGGGCTAGGCTACAATGCTCCGGATATGTCCGATACGCCGCTACGGCGCCAATATCTTGATATCAAGAGGCGCTACTCTGATGTCATCCTTTTTTTCCGCCTAGGTGACTTTTACGAGACGTTTGAAGACGATGCCCGGATCGCCTCTTCTGTACTCGGGATCACGCTCACTTCTAGAGAAATGGGAAAAGGGAAGCGGTATCCGATGGCGGGTATCCCCTATCACGCCCTCGATAATTACCTAGGCCGACTGATCCAAGCTGGCCACAAGGTTGCCATTTGTGAACAAACTACGGAGCCCGGGCAGGGTTTGGTTGAACGGGATGTAGTCCGTGTGGTTACGGCGGGCACGCTTGTCGAAGAGCAGTTGCTCGATGGAAAAACAAACAACTTTCTTGCAGCGGCCATCATTGGCGAGGGCTCTGCTGGTGTGGCCTATCTTGACGTTAGCACCAGTGAGTTCGCTGTAACCGAGCTGCCTGTCTCGGGGCTTGATCTGGAACTGATGCGGCTCGCACCCGCTGAGCTTTTAGTTAGGGTCGGAGACGACGTTCTAGCGACGAGCGGAGCGGACGTCACGGAACTTGCCGACAGTGATTTTGATGGAGGTGACAGTGAGGAACGCCTACTCAGGCATTTCGGAGTAACTACGCTAGAGGCGTTTGGTTGTGCGGGAAAGAAACTTGCCATAGCTGCGGCTGGGGCTGTACTCGCCTATTTGGAACGTACGCAACGCACTGCTGCGGCCAGTATCGCCTCTCTGTCGACCTACTCAACGGATGGATACATGGCTCTCGACCCTCAAACACGCCGCAATCTAGAAATTGCACAGGCAGGGCGCTGGGGTGATCAAGGTCAGTCGCTCCTGAGTGTTATCGACGAGACGCGGACATCGATGGGAGGGAGAATGCTACGTCGATGGGTGGGCCAGCCTCTCATTGACCGTAGTCAGATCGATGAACGGTTAGATGCTGTCGCTTGGTTCTATGACCGTCCGTTAGTGCGAGCTCAAGTTGGCGAATATTTAGACCGCATCCCCGATCTCGAACGGCTTGCCAGCCGCGCCGCCGCTGGGCGTGCGGCGCCTCGGGACCTAGGTGCGCTGCGACGTGGTCTTGAAGTGATACCCAGTTTCGCCAAGGCCTTATTAGATGAGGGGCATGGAGTTGAAAGCCTTCGGGGCCGCCTCGATCCGTGCGAAGAAGTGGTGCTTGCGATCGATGAGGCGCTGGTAGAGGACCCCCCAGCCTCCGTGAGTGATGGGGGGGTGCTCCGGCCTGGATTCGACGATGAGCTTGATCGACTTCGTGAGGCCTCAAGCGGCGCTCGTTCCTATCTGGCGTCCCTAGAGAGTGAGGAGCGTGAGCGGACTGGAATAAAGTCGCTGAAGGTCGGATACAACAGAGTCTTTGGCTACTACATAGAGGTCACCAAATCGAACCAGGGTCAGGTGCCCGAAAACTATATACGCAAGCAGACGCTGGTCGGGGGGGAGAGATACATAACCCCTGAGCTCAAGGAACACGAATCGACGATACTCAATGCACAGGAACGCTTGCAGGAGCTCGAAGCAGCACTATTCAGGGAGTTGTGCCGTCAGGTAGGCCAACGTTCTAGCATGGTGCTCGCCACAGCAGCGGCGATTGCCGAGGCAGACGTGTACGTTGCATTTGCCGATGTGGCTGGCCGCTACGGCTACGTGCGACCGGTGCTCAGTGATGGCGACGAATTAGAAATCGTAGGTGGGCGCCATCCGGTTGTTGAACGCACCATTGCTGTGAACAGCTTTGTGCCCAATGACACTAGCCTCTCGTGTGGCGGAGCCCAGGTGATCCTGCTGACGGGACCGAACATGTCTGGGAAGTCCACGTACTTACGGCAAGTTGGCTTGATTGTTTTCCTCGCCCAGGTCGGATCCTTCGTTCCGGCCGATTCCGCGCGCTTAGGAATCGTGGATCGAATCTTCACTCGTGTAGGCCTTCAGGATGACCTAACAGCTGGACAGTCCACTTTCATGGTAGAAATGGTCGAGACGGCGCAGATCCTCCGGAACGCTAGCCAACGCTCATTGATTATTCTGGACGAGATTGGCCGCGGGACAAGCACTTACGATGGTTTGTCCATTGCGCGTGCTGTTGCTGAATATGTTCACAACAGTCCCTCGTTGGGTTCCAAGACGCTTTTTGCCACTCATTACCATGAACTGACAGATCTCGCGGGCACGTTGCCTCGGATCAAGAATTTCCACGTTGCTGTTGCCGAAGAATCAGGAAAGGTGGCTTTCCTGCATAAGATCGTCTCTGGTGCTGCTGATAAGAGCTATGGTGTGCATGTGGCAAGGCTTGCTGGGATGCCTGGGGCAGTGGTGTCAAGAGCTCAAGAGGTCCTTCAAAGTCTAGAGCGGGAGAATGGTAAACGTCCTGCCCGGCGCCGTTCATCCCGGATCAACCGAGATCAACCTGCGTTGATGCCTCCTACTTCGGCTGCCACCGAAACGCTGTTAGAGATCGACGTTCCGTCACTAACTCCGTTGGAGGCGATTACCAAGCTATTTGAGCTGCAGGAGGTAGCACGTAGAGAGAGGGATAGTGACAGTGAAGATTAGGCCTCTACCGCAGTCACTAATATCGCGAATTGCGGCAGGAGAAGTCGTCGAACGGCCAGCGTCTGTGGTCAAGGAGCTCATTGAGAACACCTTGGACGCAGGGGCTTCCCGTGTTTCTGTCGAAGCGAGCAGCGGCGGTGTGTTGATGATCCGAGTTAGTGACGATGGCTCAGGGATCGCCGCAGAAGAGCTGGGGGCAGCCTTCACGAGGCATGCCACGAGCAAGATCTCTGCTGAAGCCGACTTAGATAGAGTCGATACGCTTGGTTTTCGCGGCGAGGCTCTTGCTGCGATCGCGGCGGTCGCTGACGTGACGTTGGTAACCAGAACGAAGGATTCGACGAGCGGGGCCTTTATCCGCGTTAAGGATGGCGTAGTTGTTGACGAAGGCAAGCGAGCTGCGCCGCCCGGCACGACGGTCAACGTGAGTCATCTATTCCGTAATGTTCCAGCCCGGTTGAAGTTCCTCAAGTCAAATTCGGCAGAGGCTGGACGTATCGGAGCGGTTGTCGGTCACTACGCGCTCTCTCGACCAGACGTGAGCTTCCACCTTGCCGTTGATGGCAAAGATGTTTTCCGTTCGCAAGGAAACGGTGATCGCCGAGTAGCATTCGCTGCGTTATACGGTCCAAGAGTTGCCGCTCAAATGCGTGAAGTTGGGTGGTCGGGTGACGTCGATGGCGTCAGCATTGAGGTAGAGGGTTTGACTACACCCGCGAGCGTGAGTCGTGGCAATCGCACCTTCATTACGTTATTCGTGAATGGCAGGCTGATCCGGAGCCGGTCACTCGTGTTCGCGGTAGTGGAAGCGTATAGGGGTTTTCTTGGGTCAGGGCGCTACCCCATGTCGATCCTCGAGGTTCGCTTAGATGCAGGCGAAACTGATGTGAATGTCCATCCAGCGAAAGCCGAGATAAAATTTCGCGATGAGCGCCTCATCTTTTCTGCGATCCACCGTTCGGTCACGGAGTCGCTTGAGTCGTCTAAGGTGGCCAGGCCCGCGGCCTCGATCGGGGTTTCATCTGTTAACCCACCTGAACAGGCCCGCCCCGATTCGGGTGTGGCCGGAAGCTTTGCACAGCCGGTAGTTGGGTCATTGGGAGTGGGCGATCCTCCGGGGGAACAGGGAGTTCTTCGAGTTCCCATCCTACGGGTGCTTGGTCAACTTAGTGCTACTTTTATCATCTCTGAAGGGCCTGAAGGGCTCTACGTGATCGACCAGCACACGGCTCATGAGCGAGTTATTTTTGATCAATTGCGACGGGAAAAAGAACGAGGGGAAGTAAGAGCGCAAGGTTTACTCTCTCCAGTAGTTGTCGAGATGGATCCCGAGGAAGATAGGATCGTTGCCAGCCACATCGACCTGCTCACGAGCTATGGATTCCAGTTGGAATCTTTCGGCGAGCGCGCAGTCTTGCTCCGTTCGGTACCCGTTGGGCTTGCAGGAGCCGAGCCCCAGCGGGCCCTGCTAGACGTAGTGGACTATTTGGAGTCAGAAGACCTACGGGGATACGATTGGCAAGACAGGATTCTTGCCTCTGTTGCATGTCATTCGGCAGTGCGTGCGGGACAGCCTCTGTCGACGCAGGAGATGCAGGAGATGGTGCATTTGCTAGAGTCAGCGGACAATCCGCACGCCTGTCCCCATGGTCGGCCGATTCTGGTGCATATGAGCACTGCACAACTCGGACGCCAATTCGACAGGCGGTAACGAATTCACGTGATTGCAGCCAAGCCAGTTTTACAGGAAGCGCTCCTCAAATGGTACGGCGAACATGGCCGCGACTTGCCTTGGCGTCACACCCGGGATCCGTATCTGGTACTCGTTTCCGAAATCATGCTCCAGCAGACGCAGGTCGACCGGGTGGTGCCGAAATTTTTGGACTTCACCAACCAGTTTCCGAATTTCGAATCACTGTCCAACGCGTCGCCTGCGGAGGTGATTAAGGCCTGGTCCCCCCTTGGTTACAATCGGAGGGCAGTGAGACTACACCGTGTAGCGAAAGCTTCGGTGGCTAATGATGGTTTGCCTGGCGAACTAGAAAGGCTTCGAGAGTTAGAAGGAGTTGGCGAATATACAGCTGCAGCTATCGGTTGCTTCGCCTTCAATTTACAGGTCTCCGTGGTCGATACGAATGTGAGCCGTATCGTGACGCGACTCGCCGGTTTTAACTGGTTGAAGCCGGCCGATATTAGGGAAATGGCCGCCGATCTTGTTCCATCGGGGCGCGCGTACGAGTGGAATCAGGCGATGATGGACCTCGGAGCGCTCGTTTGTTCGGCTGCTGCGCCGAAGTGCGAAGCGTGTCCAATCTCGAACGCTTGTGTTTACGGGAGTGATGTTCGCGACCCGGTAGGGAAACGGCCGCCTTCTTGGATTCGTAGCCCCAAGCCTGAGGCGCCTTTCCGGGGATCCCGTCGCTACTACCGGGGTCGCATCGTCGAACGACTGCGCGGCCTGCTGGTAGACGACTCGATCACTTTGGTGGAGCTTGGGATGTTTATCAAGGATGGTTTCGTGGACAGTGACCTTCCTTGGTTAGAGGAACTTTTGGTCGAGCTTGAACGGGATGGGCTTGTCAAGGTTAGCGGGAACCGTGCAGCACTGCCGCTGGGCGACGCCTAAACCGAATTGTTTCTAGAGTTCCTCCGAGTCGCTCTTTAGTCCGACGAGCCATTCTTGCAAAATGCGGCGAAGGGCCCAGGATGGGGAGTAGAAAGGTAGCGTCCACTGCATGAACCCTTGCTGCCAAACGCTGATGCTGGCATGAGTCCCATGATCTTGGCGGTCGAAGTGAACAGTCGTTTGCCGCTGAATTCCTGGGGGGTCGGAGACCAAAATAATGGTGCCTGGTGGCGAAATTTCGGCGACGATGGGGTCAGTGGCTAGGGGAAGCCACCACGGCTTGACCACGAGCCGAATCCTTCCTCCGACGCTCCAGGGGTTGTTGGATATAGGAGTTGCCTCCAACCAAGATTGGCTCCATTCGACCCAACGTTCGATCCGAGTAAACGCGGCCCAAACCTTGTCAGGCGGGGCGTTAACGTAGGTCGACTCTTTCACTTCGTAGACGGTTCCAACGACGAGCATGGTTAGCCGTTCATGATGACCCCGCCGTCAACGACGAGGATTTGGCCGGTCATAAGGGCGCTGTCATCGGAGGCTAGGAAAACGGCGGTTCCGGTCAGTTCGGGAGGCTGAAGGGGCCGTCCGATGGCCGAGGACGAGGCCAGATTGCCGATGAAAGCTTCGGGTACGACCTTTCTCGTCGCCTCAGACATGGTTACTCCTGGCGCAATGGCGTTGACGCGAATCCCGTGGCCGCCGCCTTGCTTGGCCATTGACTTCGTAAGAAAGACCACTCCGGATTTGGAGAGGCCGTAGGCATTAGCGGAGAAGTTGGTGGCTGGGTGGATTCCAGGGAGGCTATATGCGGCGATTGACGCGATGTTGATGATTGAGCCGCCACCTTGGTCTTTCATATAGGGGAAGACGGCGCGACTGGTGATTAGTATGCCTATTACGTTCACGTCGAGAACTTGCCGCAGGTAGTCCACACTTTCGTTGCCCCTATCAAGGTTGTAGTAGATCGCCGCGTTGTTCACTAAGATGTCGATGCGACTGAAACGTTCGTAGGCCCTGCGAGCCATGTTCTCGACGCTAGCTTCCTCGGCAACGTTGGTTTCGATGGTCAACGCTTCACCACCGCGCTCTGCTATCTCGGCCTCGACCGCTTTGGCCTGTTCGACTCTAACGTCGGCTACGACGACCTTGGCACCTTCCTGGGCGAAGCTAAGACAGTACTCTCTTCCAATTCCTTGGGCACCACCAGTGACAATGGCCACGCGATCCTTGAGACGCATAGGAAGACCTCCTAATAGAAGAGCGCGACCGTAGAATGCCATAGGTGGGTGGG
>CAZUGG010000176.1:0-8597 GCA_964619905.1 uncultured Dehalococcoidia bacterium | reverse complement strand
GGATGTCATATTCTCCTGACAAGAGGGTAGCGTGGAGATAAGTTGGAACGGCGGGTGCAAAAGTAGAAAGGTAAGCTCCCATGTTGGCATAGGTTTCTACTTTTAACCCTAGAATTCGGCCATTATCAGTTAGTGCCAATTTGGCCTGGGTGACATGATCACGGCCGTGGGCGTCGGTTAGATTTGATTCGGAACGTGTTGATGTCCATTTAACGGGACGATCAATTTGCATTGAACACCAGGAGACAATTGCTTCATCTGGATAGTGGGCAATTTTACTGCCGAAACCTCCTCCTACCTCAGGGGCAATTACGCGGATTTTGTGTTCAGGGAGGCCGAGTGAAGCTAAAGACATCAAAAGTCGATGGACGTGAGGATTTTGAGAGGTCATCCATAGAGTAAGTTGGCCGTTGGATGAATTGTAATCTGCCAAAGCTGTTCTTGTTTCAATAGGATGTGAAAGTAAGCGGTTGTTGCGAATGCAGATAGATACGGTGTGGGAAGCATCAACAAACTTTTCCTCGGTTTCTTTTTGATCACCAATTTCCCATTCGAAAGCGATGTTTTTGGGAGCCTCAGAGTGAAGTTGGGAAACGCCTTCTTCGGTTGTTTTTTGAGGATTGGTAGCGGCGGACAAGGGGCTGTATTCTACTTGAACTAGATCCATTGCGTCTTGTGCTGTGTAACGGTCTTCAGCGACTACTACAGCTACTGCATCCCCAACATAACGGACTGTTTCTGTAGCGATAATAGGATGGGGTGGTGTCTTCATGTCGGGTAGTAACCAACCCACTGGGACGACACCAGGTATTTCGCTTTTTTGTATGTCCGCTCCGGTAAATACCGATATAACTCCTTCTAATGCTTCTGCCTTGGAGGTGTCTATACTGTTAATGTGGGCGTGTGCATAAGGGCTGCGAATAATTGCAGCATAGGAAGTATTGGGAAGATGAAGTTCATCGGTATATTTGCCCTTTAAAGTTACCAGGGCAGGATCTTCTCTGCGTTTAATAGAGGAGCCAAAAACCCGTGCCATTTTATCGATCTCCCATTGAGTTAGGTAGAGGGAGTTTTTTTGCAGCATACTGTACGGCTTTAACAATGTTGTGATACCCAGTACACCGGCATAAATTCCCCTTCAGACCATGACGGATTTCTTGTTCATTAGGTTTTGGAGTATGTTCTAAAAGGTCACAAGAGGCCATGATCATTCCAGGGGTGCAGTAGCCACACTGAAGTCCATGCTCTTCCCAGAATCCTTCTTGTAGAGGATGAAGTTTGTTGTTGCTCAGTCCCTCTATGGTTGTGATCGAAGTGCCGTCAGCTTGGACTGCTAGTTGAGTACATGATTTAATAGCCTTGCCTTCCATGAGCACTGTGCAGGCCCCGCACAAACTGGTTTCACAGCCAATATGAGTTCCTGTTAATCTTAGATTTTCTCTCAGAAAGTGGACCAGCAAGAGACGGGGTTCGACCTCTTTTTCGTAGTCTTTGCCATTTACGTTAATACTGATCTTGACCATAAATGAGTTCCTTTTTAGTCAGTTTAATCCAATGTTCTTTTACGTGCCAAAAGTCTTGAAATATAATATTAGCAGGATAGCTAAAAGCGCTGTGATAGCTAAAAGCGATAGGATGCGACGTTCCCGTGATGAAATGCTACGCAAGAAATCCTGTGCAATACCAGCTGCTAATTGGCTTTCTGAAGGAGACTTTACCTCTTGTGATGTTGTTTCACTAGATTCGCTTTTGTGTTGTGCTATGACCAATTGGTGTAGTTGCTCCAAGCCTTGACGGGCTATGGAGCGTGCTGAACTTTCCAGTAGGCGTTGTCCCACACCAGCTACTGGACCACCTATTTGGGCATCAATTGTGTAATGTAAGATAGTGGAATTATCTTCAGGTTCCAGTCGGATTTCTCCTTCACCTTCTACAAAACCGGAGGGTCCTCTGCCTCCTAGTTTTAACTGGTAGCTCTTGAGAGGGTTTATGTCTAAAATTGAGAATTTTCCATCAAACCGACCTTGTACTGGTCCAATACCGATGTTCATAACTCCTTTGTAGTCATTTTCGCCAACTTCTTCGAGTCCTTCGCAGCCTGGAAGGGTTTTTGATAGGATTACTGGGTCTAGGAGTGCATTCCACAGAGTTTCTTGAGATACGCTAAAGGTGTGTTGACCCTCAATTTTCAATTGTTCATAACCTCCTCATATTTAGTTGTTTCTGAGGATAATCTGTTCTTAATACTATTTCAATGCAGGAGCACATGAAGTTTTCGAGGTCCAGAGATAGCATAGCTCAAACTGTGCCTGATCTAAAGTCAATTTGAGTCAAATAGTTGTTTTATTTTGGGATCATTTACCTGTGGAGTTATTAGGGATATTAATACATAAGATAAGGTGGATATGAGAAGTGAAGGGAATACTTGGTGGATTGAAGGCCAGATAGAAAAATACTTCCAAGATAGTAGACACAAAAGAC
Organism: uncultured Dehalococcoidia bacterium; assembly: GCA_964619905.1. Classification (GTDB taxonomy): domain Bacteria; phylum Chloroflexota; class Dehalococcoidia; order SHYB01; family SHYB01; genus DAOUKH01. The sequence goes on along the minus strand of CAZUGG010000176.1, from coordinate 6,116 downwards.
CTAGAGCAAAAGAAGTCAGGAGAGCCTTGCCATTTCCTCTTCGCCAATACAGACCAAGTATAAGTCCAGGGAAAAAGCAGGCAGCATAGAGGCTTCCAGAAAAAGCTGTTAGCAGAACTATATCACCTGGAGGATCCAAAGCAATGAGAGTGGTTAGTAAAGCAAAGAGGGCAACATACCAACCAGTATTGCGAATGGTTTTTTTTTCGGAAATAGAAGTCTTACTACATAACTCTAAAATGTCATGTTGGCATGTGGAAGCTACCACTAAAAGTACACTATCCAATGAGGACATAGCAGCGGCTACCAGCGTTACCATTAAGAAAGCACTAATAAACGGGTGAAAGATAGCGGAATCAATCAAAAGCATAGGAATTACGCGGTCAGTGTCAGTAATTCCTGTTGGGAAAATATTTCTAGCATAGATTCCGATTGGAACGAGCAGAGAAAAAACAAATGCAAACGCTACAGTTGAAACCCACATTCCTGTGCGCACAGCTTTTTTGTCTTTTAAAGCGTAGAAACGTGATAGTTGGCGAGGTTCAACCATGAACTTTACAGTTCCAGCAAACAACACACCGAGCAGAACTGGAAAGGGCAGACCTGCATTCCAGGAAAAGAGATTTTCTCCTCCAGGCAGGTGTTGAACATCGAAAAAGGATTGGATACCTCCAGAAGCTCGAACTGTTCCCACAAACAGAAAAATTGCAGAGAAAATTAACATTATTCCCTGTACGATGTCGGTTTTGACAATTGAAATAAAGCCCCCCAAAGCTGTATAGGCTACAACAACTACAAAGACGATTAGGATTGCTATCCAATAGGGAATATCTAGAAAGGCTTCCAAGGTATGACCAATTCCTTTAAAAATTGCTGCCATGTAAAAAAGGCTTGATAAAATTACAAGCAAAGCTGCTCCAAGACGGGCTCCATTACTCTCATATCGAAATCCGAATAAATCTGGAATAGTTAGAGAGTCTAATGAGGCTGCGAAGTAGCGCAGCCGGGGCGCAACAAAAATCCAGGCCATTAGGCAAAAGAACACCAAGAAGGGTGTTAGAAGTAGCCAGGGTAGACCATAGGAATAACCTCGTCCAGAAAAACCAACAAAGCTGTTAGTGCTTGAGTAAGTAGCAAAAAATGAGAGTCCCAGAGCTAGGCCTCCCATCGATCGGCCTCCAACATAAAAATCATCTACCCCTTGAGTTTGGCGTTTACCACTCCAAGCGTGATGTGCCATTAGGGCGGTATAAAGTCCTAGGAAGAGAAGAATAGGAAAATGATCAATTAACCAGGTCATGATTAAAACTACAGCAATAATAAGAAATAAACACAATAAATAAGAGCATCATGATTTAGACAAATTGCAGACCATGTAGAATAGAAATTAGTATAGAAAGCAGTGTCAAGGCGATGCAAACAAGAGAAGCGATTAAATGGTCTGTACGTTCCGGTTGCATGGGATCTAGCCATTGGGAGATTAGGTAGCCACCTGCAAATCCTCCAAAATGGGCCCAGTTATCTACTCCTGGGATCATTAAACCAAAGATGAACAGCATAATTGCATAGCCCCAAGCTTGACGTTCTACTGCACTACTCCCACGTTTTCCGGCGTAAACTAGGGCTCCTAGCAATCCAAATATAGGAGCTGAAGCTCCAACAGTGAATGCTGCGCCCATCCAACTACTCATTAAAAATCCTGTGATAGAAGAAGTGGTGTAGATGATGACTGTTCTACCAATTCCATATTCGATGGAGGTAGCCGGGGCTAGTTGGCGGACCCACATCATGTTAAACAAGATATGAAATAGTCCTCCGTGTAGCCAGGCAGCGCTTATTAAGGTCCACCATCGGCCTTCTTGAAAAACTGGAACAGCCCCGCTGGCTCCGAAAAGAAAAAGACTTTTAAGACTGGGAGAAAACATGGAAAGGAGTCCTCCCTGGCTTCCTCCAGGGTCGACTAGAAGAGTAGCCAAATAGAGAGAACTACAGACCCAAATTACAATCTGAACAAAGCCAAGATCGTGGCCCATCTTTTTTAGGAAAGGAGTAAATCCCCACATTCCTGGATTGGGTCGGCCACAGTAAATACACTTTTCTTCGTTGATACCTACAAGCTTGTTGCAAGCCGGGCACACAACCGATCCAGTTTGCTGACGTCTGAAAAAATTCACTTCGATTTTTTTTAGTTAATAGCCAATAGCCATTCCATCTTTACGGGACTCACTGGCTCCCCGGTAGACGTTGTTTTCTGCATCGTACAAAATTGCTTGGTAGCCTCCGTAGTCTCCTACGATAAATTGTACGTGATGGCCCATTTCTACTAAGTCCCGACGGACTTCGCCGGATATTTCGGATTCTAGTCCTAAGGATCCTCCAGACGTCATTTTCTTTCCTGTAGGTGTGGACGAACCTTCGTGATAAAAGCGTGGAGCATCTCCTGCTTCCTGTAAGTTCATCCCAAAATTTATAATATTACTTAGGATCTGTACGTGTCCTTGTGGCTGCATATCTCCTCCCATGACGCCAAAACTCATGTAGGGTTTACCGTTTTGCGTAACAAATCCTGGAATGATTGTATGAAAAGGTCTTTTGTTGGGAGCATAGCTATTAAAGTGGCCCTCTTCAAGGTTGAAAAGTAGTCCCCTGTTTTGTAGTACAAATCCCAATTCGTCTGGAACCAAACCAGAACCAAAACCTATAAAGTTGCTTTGGATTAGAGAAATCATATTGCGTTCATTATCGGCAACAGTTAGGTAAACAGTTCCCCCTTTTTTGAGTTTTGGATCACCGGCCGGAAGGCTTGTAGAGGCACGGTTCGGATCTAATAACTTGCGGCGTTTAGATGCATACTCTTTTGAGATTAGTTCAGCTATAGGAATTTCGTTAAAGTCGGTATCTGCATAGAATTTTGCCCGATCCTCAAAGGCAATTTTTTTAGCTTCAACCAGATGGTGAAGATAATCGGCACTGTTATGACCCATTGATTGAAGATCAAAGGTTTCAAGAATATTTAACATTTGCAAGGCAGCAATCCCCTGTCCATTGGGAGGAAGTTCCCAAACATCGTAACCGTGGTAGTTGGAGGAGACTGGCTCTACCCATGTGGAACGATGGCTAGCTAGGTCATGACGGTCAAGAAAACAACCGACCCCTTTGCAAAATTTTTCGATGGTTTCTGCGATCTCTCCCTCATAGAAAACTTCTTTTCCTTCATTAGAAATTCTTTCAAGGGTTTTAGCCAAATCAGGATTACGAAATACTTCTCCTGTAGAAGGAGCATTTCCTTGGGGTAGAAAAGTGGAGGCGAAATTTGGTTGGTTCTTTAAAAGTTGGCCACCGATTGACCAGGAGCGTGCAATGACTTCTGTAACTGGAAAGCCCTTACTGGCATAGTGAATTGTTGGAGACAGAAGTTTTTTCATTGGAAGTTTGCCAAATTTGCTATTCAATTCAAACCAGCCGTCGACACAACCTGGAACTGAAACCGATAGTGGTCCGATAGCTGGAATATCTTTCAAGTTTTGTTTTTTAAATTCATTTAAAGTTAGGGAGTGGGGTGAACGACCACTGGCATTTAATCCGTAAAGCTTTTGGTCTTTTTCAATCCAGACGATTGCATATAAGTCTCCCCCAATACCACAACTAACGGGTTCCATTAAACCTAATGCAGCGTTTGCAGCTATCGCAGCATCGACTGCATTTCCTCCCTGTTTCAAGATATCAATGGCAATTTGGGTTGCTAGAGGATGACTGGTAGCTGCCATACCATTTTGGGATAGGACCTCAGAACGAGTAGTGAAAGATTTCCCAGTTAGTCGGTCAGCAGCCATTAAGACTGGCACGATTAAAAATAAGCAAGCAAGCACCATATAAATCTTCATTTTTTTCTCCCAGCCTCATAATAACAGTAACTTAAACAATTAATGGACTAACAAGAACCTGAGTTTATTCTATTCCCCCCGTCGGTGTGAAGGGAACTTGACACAAATCTTATAATCTAAACTTAGAAACAGAACAGTAAATTTTGACAAATTAGTAAAGGTCGCTATTATATGTAGGTCTGTAGCTTATCTTGTTGTCAAAGAAGAACTTAGAAATAACGTTGAGTTTTAAATGAGGAGCTGTCCATGAATTCACAATCTCAAGCTAATAAGCCAACTGGTCAATCTTGTATCTTAATTGGTTCCCTTGATTTAGGGGGTTTTTTGGGAGGTGGGATTCCTTCAGTTTTACTAGATAGAGCCCGAAAAAATTTGCAGAAAAAAACGGAAGAAGGGGAAATTAAAGGGTCTTGGGTGCAAGGATTTGGTGGAGATCTACATCTTCATTTGAGTACCACCTTAACGGATTCCTCCCAAATATCGCATCTTGAAGATATTATTTTAGAAATTGGTTCAGATGCTGTGAAAGGAGCCATTGCAGAGGGGCTTTGTTCTGCAGCAGCTAAAGAACAATCTTTGAACGCTCGTTTTTTAAGATTTCCCTATACCGAAAGAGGTGCTGAACCAATATTTGTAACTAAAGCGATCAACGGTAGTTGGGGATTCTTTAACCGCTCCATATTTAATCTCTTTTTTAATCCAGATAAGGGGTCAGGCCGTCGTATTGAGGGAAATGATTTTTTGGCGGTTGTTGAATCAATTGAAGATCTAAAGGAAGGAAAGAAGGAAGTAAGGACTTATGAATTTGGTCCAGGAAATATCAACGAGTTGCTGGCTTTGGTTGCTGATGCTGAATTATGGCGTCTGAGTCGAGTATATGCCGTACGTGGAAAATTTGGTGTCGGAGAGCTTAAGAACGAACCGGCTGCAGTAGTAGAGGGCAGTTTCAATCCAGTAATGATTGGCCGTTCTCAGTCAGGTCTTCCTGCTATCGGGGAATTTACTCAGGCAGCGGCCGAGTTTTGTTTTGGACCAGGAGGTCCACAGGGTAGTTATCGGGTAGGTCTGGTTCCTTCTACTTTTGAGGAGGCTGCTTTGCCTATTTCAGATGGTGTTTGCAAGGTAGCGGCATACGCTTACCAATCTTATGGTGGTGGGCAGATTCCAGAGGGTCCTGATGTTGTGGATGTTTTTTCGCAAAATCGTCCAGAAACATGTCGTGTTCAGCGGGAAGCTGCACGATTGATAAAGCATATGGTAGGTCATGGAGAGTTTGAACCCTATCTCAATCCTAGAACAGCTGAGCATCGTGCTTCCCAGCAGGCTGAACAGTTGGGAGAACGCTTGGCAGAAATACCCAGTGGGAGTGATCCATTAGTTGAAACTGCTAATCAAAATAGCCAATTTACTCTTTCTGATATCAAAGCGGATGCAGGTGGAAAAGTCGGACATACATCGATTCCTAATCACTACAGGGGCATAGCGGAGGCAAGTCTCCAAGAGGCCAAGGCGCAAGGTCTGATTTTTGCTACTTCGGCATTTGTTGAGGTAGGTGATGATGAACATTTACTTATGAGCCACCAACGTGGGGCGGATAGTAATGAAATTCACCTTTTTTCACATAGGACTTTTTTCCGACAGGTTTGGGTGGCTGAGGTATTGGGCTACAAATGGTACGGTCTAGGTCAAGACTTGGTAGGGGAGTCGACTGAAGGTCGCACTACTGAAGAGTTAGCTAATCTTACAGACGATTTTATTAATCTTTTACCAGAGTATCTTCCTCCTGTTGAAAGAGAACGTATGGATGATTTAAAAAAAGCCTATCAAGAGTGGAAATCTGATAAGGGAGAGGGACATAAAGTGGAACCTGCCTTTTCGGGAAATGTTTCTGGACAGGGGCCGGGTTTTGCTGAATTGCCTTTAAATCAGCCTGAATCAGTTGGTTTGTTGGCTATTGATAAGGCTGGGCCTTCAGCCTTTAATCTTCCCATATGGTGGAGTTTGAATCAGGCTGCATCTGATGGCAGTTTATTTGGGTATTTGGAAGGAATCGGCGGGAAGGGCGCGGTTCTAGAGGTCTGGGATGTGGAAAGCCACCGGCGTGTTTTTATGGTTTTGACGAGTGAAGGACAAGTTATTAAAGACAAGTTGGGAGCAATTGAAAAATTAAATGTTTAAAGGGTTTGGGCGCGGGCATATGAAGAGTGGAATAATTCACAGTTGGAGTGAAGT
>CAZUGG010000175.1:0-20064 GCA_964619905.1 uncultured Dehalococcoidia bacterium | reverse complement strand
ATGACGTCGATCCTACAAGAACGGTACTCCGCTCTATCAAGCGCCATCACATCCAAGACGCCATTGTTAGAGTTCAGGTAACTATACCCGCCGCTCTTGCGCCGGCGCTTCGCGAACGTGATATCCGACGGGCTCTAGAAGAGGCAGGCGCACATACGATCGCATCCTTCTCACGGCAGATCGAGCGCGAGCAGCGAACACGACTAGGGGAAATTAAGTTAGCGAGCCAGTCTCCAACCCAGCTTCTGGACTTATATTTTCAAACCTGTGAGATACCAAAGGACCGGGTAGGAAAGCTGACGACATACGCAAAGCGGCTCATGCAATCATACGAGGAGGACAGGGATTAGCGGGGATCCCTCGGAACCGTGGTTCCGTCTTCTTGGCTAACTTCTTTGAAAGGGCGACGGCGCGGGCCGGCTCAGTTCATGGTGCCCCTCGGCAGGCTTCCAACAGAAACTCAGTGCCGCTATCATATGCCGTCGCTCTTACCAGAGAAAGCGGAGAAAGCTCATGGCCCTACGAACGGCTGCCCAATACATCGAAAGTCTCAGAGATGGTCGTACTGTCTACTACCGAGGCCAGCGCGTCCAAGATGTTACAACCCACCCACTGATGAAGGTAGCGGTCGAGCACGCCGCAATCGACTTCGAACTCGCCGAGGATGAAAAGTACACGGATCTAGCCGTCTCCACTGACCCTGAGAACGGGGAGCCGATTAGCCGTATGTACCACATCCCTCAGTCGGTTGAAGATCTCGTCAAGCGGTCCGACCTTATCGACCTAACAACACGCACCGGCGCCACCATGGTCACCCTGATCAAAGAGATCGGAACGGACGCGCTGTTCGCGCTCCAAAACGTCGCGTCAGAGATGGATGACTCGCTAGGCACAACTTACTCCGATCGGATTAAGGACTTCTATAGGCACTGCGCCCGAAACGATCTAGCGGTGGCCGTAGCCCAAACCGATAGCAAGGGCGACCGTAGCAAGCGACCTTCGGAGCAGGAACATCCAGACCACTATGTGCGCATTGCAGATCGAAACGACGATGGCATTGTCGTCCGGGGGGCTAAAGTCCACACTTCAGTGTCCGTAAACAGCAACGAGCTGATCGTATTACCAACTCGGAATCTGGACGAACGCGACGCTGACTATGCTGTTGCCTTCGCCGTTCCTCTGAACGCCGAGGGGCTAAAGATGATCACCTCCGCTTACACGGGCCACCACGAGGATTCCTTCCAATTCCCTATGGGATCGAAGCACCGCATGCTCGAAACTCTTACCGTGTTCGATGACGTTTTCATCCCTTGGGAACGTGTTTATATGGCTGGCGAGCACCAATACGCCGGCGCGTTGGCACTGCGCTTCGTGGACTACCATCGCTTCACCGCTGTCTCTTATAAACAGCCATTGCTTGACTTGTTAGTTGGTTCAGCGATCCTAATGTCGGACTACAACGGAATCGCCAAGGCCGGTCATGTGCGCGACAAACTCACGTGGTTGGGCACATATGCCCAAACAGTGAAGGGCTTACTCCGAATGGCAGCGTATCACGGTAATACGATCGTTCCGGGCCAGATGGTGCCCAATCGTATGTATTCCAACGTGGCCAAGTGGCAGTTCGCCCATGGGTATCATGAAGCACTGCAACACGTGCAGGACCTCACCGGCGGCCTAATCGTGACGGCGCCTGGCAAGGAAGACCTCGAAAACCCAGATACCCGGCCTTACGTGGAACGCTACCTCAGCGGCCGCGCCGGGGTTTCCGCCGAGGACAGGTTGAAGGCGATTCACATGGTCTCTGAACTAACGACAGGCGAATTTGGAGGCTATCACGCTGGCTTGGCTATTCACGCTGAAGGTTCTTTTGAGGCAGAAAAGTTGGCCATTTTCAGAGAGTACGATGCGAAAACCGCAGTAACCTACGCCCTCAAGGTCGCCGGAATCCGATAAGGAGCAATGTGCGCAAAGAACTAGTCGACATCCTCGCCTGCCCAATAAGCAAGGGGAAGCTGATACTAAGTGTGGAAGAACAGAACGGCGAGGAAATTATGAGGGGCACCTTGTACAGCCCTGACAGCGGCCACACTTACCGCATCGATGACGGTATCGCTAACCTGCTACCGCCCGACCTGCAAGCGGAACTGGGGGCAAAAGGCGGCGACGAATAGCATTCGGGCTCGGCGGACAGATCCCAATTGAGCACTTGCGCACCCAGCGATTGACGGGCAGAGGATCCTCTAGCCCGGATGCTTCAGGGGAACTGGATGCCGACCGCGCTTGAAACCAGCCCAATAGGCTTCCCCAGCTTCGTGCATAACGACGTCCTTTTGGGATACAACTTCGTCGAGCATCTGCGCAGACGTCTTGCCGCTAACAGGATGAGCGACGTTAGGCGCAATCTCCACTAGAGGAACAAGCACAAAGGATCGCTCAGGAATTCCGGGATGGGGAACGATGAAATCGTCCTCATCGATCACCAGGTCGCCGTAGTACAAAACGTCGACGTCTAGGGACCGGGGCGAGTTCTTTGGGCCGGGGACACGACCCATGTAATCCTCGATAGACTGGACGAATCGCAATAACTCACGAGGCGTCAGCCCCGTGGCACAAAGAGCAACGGCGTTGAGGAAGAGGGGTTGGTCCTTGTTGTAAACGGGAACCGTTTCGTAAACATTCGAGACACGCTCGACCGTCATCTGTTCAGAGCAAATCTCGAGCGCCTGCTGAATGTTGCGACAACGATTGCCAAGGTTCGACCCCAGGGCAACATATGTCTCAGTCAGCTTACTCATGGATTACGGCTCCATCCTCGTACGATCGCATCGCTCATCCTAGCTACCCGCACCATCTCCTTCACGTCATGAACACGGACCGCATCCGCGCCATTGGCGATCGCTAAGGCCACCGTTGCCGCGGTTCCCTCCAAGCGCTGGTTGGTCGGGAGATTCAGGACCAGTCCAACCGTCGATTTACGTGAGGTCCCCACCAAAATCGGTCGCCGAAGAGCGCGCAGTTCGCCTAGCCTTCTAAGCAGCTCGAGATTCTGCTCAGCCGTCTTACCAAAACCAATACCCGGATCGACGATGACGTTTTCAGGCAAGATGCCAGACGCTGCGGCTTGACCTAGACTCAGGTGGAGCGACTCGATCACCTCGGCTACGACATCCCGATAACCTTTGCCCTCCTGATTATGCATAAGCACAATGGGCAGACCCGTTTCAGATACAGTAGCAGCCATACCGGGAGTAGCGCCAAGTGCCCAAACGTCGTTGACCATGGCAGCTCCAGCAGCAATCGCCGCTTCCGCGACCTTGGCTTTCGAGGTATCGACACTAATAGGGATGTCGGTTCGCCGGGCAATAGCCTTGATCGCAGGTACAACCCGATGCAGCTCCTCGTCGGCGGAAACTTCCGCAAAGCCAGGACGAGTTGATTCTCCGCCTACATCAATGATGTCCGCACCCTCGTCTACAAACCGTGCCGCCAACTCAGCGGCAGCCTCGGGATCTCGGTCGAACCCGTCACCTGAAAACGAGTCCGGCGTCACATTGACGACACCCATGATGTAGGTGCGTTCGCCCCACCGAAAGGTGCGACCGCCAATCATCGTTTCGGGAAGCACTTGGCTACTCAACATCAAACCTACGGTGGCTCTTCAAAAGTGCGATTGTAGCATCGGCCGCTGTACACGCCGCTTGCCGGCTCAACGCAAAAATTCTAAATAGTACCGGCAGTGATCGAGGCGAAGCCAATCAAAAGCAACCGATAGATGCCCCTTCGCGAAGGAACGAGCCTTCCCCTTTGCTATACTCAACATCAGCGCAGAACTCGAGCGCTAGACCTGTTAATCAGCATCAAGAGCATTAACCGTTGGAAAAATCGCAGGCCTCGAAACGTGCCGAAGATCTCCGGCAGTCAGTTTCACGCCATTTATACCGTTATCACGTGCTCGACGAGCCTGAGATCAGTGACGCCGAGTATGACAGCTTGTTCCTCGAGCTCCAGGCAATCGAGGAGCAGCATCCATCGCTACAAACCCCTGATTCTCCGACGCAGCGAGTAGGTGCACCACCTGTCGAGGCGTTCGGCCCAATCGAGCACCCCACGCCTTTACTCAGCCTGGCCAACGCCTTCGACTCAAATGAGCTCAAGGCTTGGGAAGCGAGGAACCAGCGACTCGCTGATGACGCCTCCTTCGAGTACGTGTGTGAACTCAAGATCGACGGGCTTGCTGTGGCGCTGACTTATGAAAACGGGTTACTCAAGACGGGTGCCACTCGTGGTGATGGGGTCCGGGGCGAGGATGTTACCCAAAATATTCGAACTATCAAGAGCGTGCCGCTGTCGGTGAACAAAGAGCGGGCGCCCAGCAAATTCGAGGTGCGTGGCGAGGTTTACATGACTCGTTCGGGCTTCGAAAAGTTGAATGCGGAACGAGCTAAGGAAAACCTGTCCTTGTACGCCAATCCCCGGAACACTGCGGCTGGGACATTACGTCAACTCGACTCACGCATCACGGCAAGTCGGCCGCTCGACATCTTCATTTACTCGCTCGGCTGGGTTGACGATCTTTGGACTCCTACAGGCCATTGGGAAACACTCATACAGCTCAAGAGCCTAGGCTTCAAAGTCAACCCTCATATGCGCCGATGCGGATCGCTAGCGGAGGTTGAAGACTTCTACAAGTCCTGGGTAGAAAGCAGGGAGGACCTCGACTACAGCATCGACGGCGTGGTGGTAAAAATCGACTCCTTAGGAATGCAGCAACGGCTAGGGATAGTAGCCCGCGATCCCCGCTGGGCAATCGCCTACAAGTTCCCTCCTCGACAGAAGGTCACCAAACTCCTAGACATCGGCATTAATGTCGGCCGCACAGGCAGCCTCAATCCCTACGCCATCCTCTCTCCCGTAGAGATCGACGGTGCAATGGTAAAGATGGCAACCTTGCACAACGAGGACGACATCCGCCGAAAGGACCTTCGAATCGGGGACCGGGTGCTCCTGGAGCGCGCTGGCGAGGTAATCCCCCACGTAGTGAAGTCCATGGAGACCGACCCCGACAGAGGCCCCGCTTATTCGGTCCCCCGAAACTGTCCGGTCAGCGGCGATCCCGTCATCCGCGAGCCAGGCGAAGCAATGCACTATTGCCCCAACTCCTCATGCCCAGCGCAATTCCATGAACTACTGAAACACTTCTCCTGCCGCGGCTCGATGGACATTGAAGGTATGGGCGTCTCTCTGGCCCAGCAACTCATTGAAACCAATCTCGTGAAAAACCTCGCTGATCTTTACGACGTGACAGTTGAGCAGCTCGCGAGCCTAGATCGCATGGGCGAACGGAGTTCAGAAAACGTATTCAATGCGATCCAAGCAAGCAAGAACCGGCCTCTCGATCGCCTAATATTCGCCCTAGGAATCCGTCATGTAGGCTCAGAGACCGCCAGGGTTCTTGGAGCGCGATTTCCAAACCTCGACTCACTCCGAACAGCCACGGAAATTGAACTAATCAGCGTTAACGACATTGGCCCCGTTGTGGCTAAAAGTATTGCTGCCTACTTTAAGGTTCCTGAGAACCTCGCAGTCATCGATAGACTCAAGCTAATGGGGATCAATCCGCAATCAGTGGTCAAGGATCTGCCTACCATCGTGGGCCCCTTCAGCGGCATGACATTCGTCATCACCGGGACCCTGTCGGAGTTCACCCGGCAACAGGCTGAGTCAGCCATCGCCGAGCGCGGAGGCAAGATCGGAGTCAGCGTTAGCAAAAAAACAAGGTACCTTGTTACAGGTACCGCTCCCGGTTCTAAACTACAGAAAGCCCAATTAATGGGAACCAGCATTCTGGACGAGGACGCCTTTTCGAGACTCCTCGAACAAGGTGACACAACGGCATGACACTCCGCCATTACCTCGTAGGAACGGTTTAAGATTGATGAATTGGCTTCGCAGGGGGCCACGGGCCGTGCCGTGGCTGATCGTGGGATTAGGAAACCCCGGGCCGCGCTATAAACGAAATAGGCATAACGCCGGGTTTCTGGTTATGGACCTCCTGGCGGACCGTTATGGGATCGAAATCAACAGCAAGCGTTCTTACGCACTTATCGGCAATGGCAACGTGAAAGATTCCACCACTGAACCATCTCGTCTCGTGCTCGCTAAACCTCGTACTTACATGAACGCTAGCGGCAATGCAGTCGTCCCCTTGGCGCAGGGCAACCGAGTCCACAAAAGCCACATCGTGATCATCTATGACGAACTCGACCTCCCCGTAGGCAAGTTGCGCATACGCGCTCGTGGTTCAGCTGGTGGGCACAACGGAATGAAGTCAGTCATCGACAGGATGGGAACGGACGATATCGCGAGAATTCGGGTGGGCATTGGGAGACCGGCGGGATTTGAAGGTGCTGTTAGCCGGGTCTTAGCCGATTTCACACCGGAGGAGGAAACGGTCATCCGCCCTGCCTTGGAGCGAGCCGCGGACGCCGTAGAGTGGATCGTCACTAACGGTGTCGAGAGCGCGATGAATGAATTCAACGCTTCATAAAAGGAGCGTTCGCCGACCTAGATACGGACCTGTGTAACGCTCAGGATCCCCTCTATCGCACTGATCTCCTCAAGCGCATCTTCGAGCATAGCCTCGTCTAGCGCGAGCACCATCATCGCACGGTCGCGGGCTGCAATGCGCCCAACATCCATAGAACTTATGTTGACATCGTGCATCCCGGCAATGGTGCCGACGCGACCGACCAGGCCTGGTTGGTCTTTGTTCTCAACGAACAAGATAAAGCCCTCTCCGATAGGTGTGTCGACACGGTAGTCATCCACGGCGACGAGGATCGGCCGATCTAGGACGCTGGTTCCAGTAATACGCTTTGGCCCTTGACTGGTGTTCAGCACCACTGTCAGCAGGCTCCGATAAGCGGTTGGAGGAGACGTCTTCTGCTCATGTATGCGCATCCCTCGATGCTCCGCTATGAGAGCAGCATTCACGACATTTACTCGTTCTTCGCTAATCGGCGACAACAAGCCCTGGACAACACCGGCCTTTAGGACCAGTGTGTCGTATTGGGCGATCTCTCCCGAGTACTCGATCTCCACCGACTCGAGCTGTCCCTCGGACAACTGTGTCGCGATACGTCCGACCGTGTGGGCCACATCAGCGTAGGGAGCCAATATGGGCAACGCTTCAGGCTTCACAAATGGGGCATTAACCGCGTACTTCGCTGGTCTACCGGCGAGCACATCGATGAGCTGTTCAGCAACGTCTAAACTAACCTGCTCCTGAGCCTCGAATGTCGAAGCTCCGAGGTGAGGCGTAACAATAATACGGTCGCTCTTGAGCAAGGGCGTATCATTCGCCGGTTCCACTAAGAACGTGTCCACGGCCGCTCCACCGATGCGACCACTGGTAACGCCCTCAAACAGAGCCTGCTCGTCAACGATACCTCCACGGGCTGCGTTCACAATTCGCACACCTTGTTTCGTCTTGGCAAGCTCTTCAGGTCCGAGGAGTGCTTTGGTAACTGTCGTGAGCGGAACATGGATCGTAATAAAGTCTGCTCCAGCCAGTAGATCTTCCATGGACACGATCTCAACTTCAATTCGCCGAGCGTGCTCCTCGGACACAAAGGGATCATATCCAATGACGCGCATTTCGAAGGATTTCGCCCGCCGGGCGACCTCGGATCCCACCTTACCCAGTCCGATTATGGCAAGGGTTTTCCCTCGCAGCTGGACACCAACGTACTCTGAACGCGCCCACCGACCTTCCCGTAGTGACTGATCCGCCTGCGGAACGTTGCGCGCCAACGACAGCATAAGGGCCATAGTGTGCTCAGCGGCCGCTATGACGTTAGAGGCTGGGGAGTTGACCACGAGGACACCCCGACGGGTCGCTGCGTCCACATCAATGTTGTCCACACCGATACCCGCACGGCCAACCACCTGAAGTCGTTTACTTTGTTCCAATAGAGCAGCTGTGACCTTGGTTTCACTACGGACGACTAGTGCGTCGTAGTCCGCGATGCGAGCCCCAAGATCCTTGGGTGCCAACCCCATCGCAACGTCTACTTCAAGACCAGCTTGCCTAAGTAGGTCGACTCCAGCTTCCGAGACAGCTTCGGCCACAAGTACGCGCATGTCAGGCCGTTCCAGCGTTATTGGGGGCACTCACATGCTGGCCATTGAGGCACTGGACTACAGCGTCTACTGCCTGCTTGAGTTCCCCATCCAAAACCCAGCCCAAGTGACCCACTCGAAACAACTTCCCCGAAAGTTCACCCTGGCCACCAGCCAGCACCACGTTGTGCGTCTCTCGAGCCATAGCAGACAGCTCCTTCCACACTACACCCTCGGGGACCCGAACCGACGTTACCGTATTAGAGGCGTGGCTCTCATCCGCAAAAAGTTCCAGCCCAGCATCTTTCACGAGCCGCCTTGTGAGATCACCGTAGCGAGCGTGATCGGCGTGAACATTATCGATGCCCCTCTCGAGGATTAAACGCAACCCTTGCCGCAGGCCGTACAGCGTAGACATAGCTGGCGTCCATGGCGTTTGGCCCTTCTCGAACGCACGCTGGGCTTTGAAAAGATCAAGGTAAAACCGGGGCATCCTGGCCTTCTCAATCGCAGCCCAGCCGCGAGGACTGATGCTGACCATCGCGAGGCCTGGGGGTGCCATCCACCCCTTCTGCGATCCCGAGATTGCAACGTCGATACCCCATTCGTCCACGGGGCATGGGATTGAGCCAATGCTGCTGATCCCATCGACAACCAGCATTCGATCGAACTCCCCCTTAATAACACCCGCCAAGACCTCCAAATCATTTGTCACGCCAGTAGAGGTTTCGTTGTGAGTAACAAAAACTACCTCAGCCGCCGCCTCTTCTGCGAGCGCTTGGCGTACTCGATCTGGATCGGCGGCATGGCCAGGTTCGAAGGACACGGTAGCAACATCAGCACCATAGGCCCGCGCCATTTCAGCAACACGATCGCCAAAAACACCTATGGAGATAACAACTACCCGTTGGCCAGGAGAAAGGGTATTGCTCACCGCTGCCTCTAGACCGCCAGTGCCGGAGCATGTCAGGGTGACCACGTCGTGCTTTGTGACGAATATTTCCTTGAGATTCGCCGTGATCTCAGCAATGAGATCCTCGAACTCAGGACCACGATGGTTGATCATCTGCTCGCCAACTGCCTCGAGCACGGGGCGCGGCAACGGGGTAGGGCCAGGAACACGAAGATTCAACGATCCACTCCTGCTGGGACGTGGGGGCAAAGAAATTCTAGCACACCGCTCCTGTTGGCTCCCAGGGTTAATGGCAACCTACCCCAACAAAACCCGGCGAGCATTCCGAATTTCGCCTCGTCTCCCATCTCCCCAGTTATAATCCGATGACGTTTCGACCTTCGCTAAAGCCTAGGCCGATTCGGGAGGGCGCAATGAACTACTTCATCATCGACGGCGACACCCATATGAACGAGCCCCACGATGTCTGGCAATCGCGCGTCCCTTCGAAACTCAGAGACCGCGCCCCAAAAATCGAGCGCGGCGAGCACGGGGAAGTATGGTCCTACGAAGGAGGCGAACGAACGCGTTCCGTGAACCTTCTGTGCAACATCGTCGGTCTTTCGCCGACGAAGTGGGGCCTCTTTTGCGACTCCTATTCAGACCTACCCAAAGGGGCCTTCTACCCTGAGGCTAGGCTTGCCGACATGGATATAGACATGGTGACAGCCCACGTCCTCTACCCCACCTACGTCATGGCAGGAGCCCAGGAGTACACGAGCAAGGATCGGAAGTTACAAATAGCTTGTGTGCAAGCCTACAACAACTGGATGAGCGAGTTCTGCTCAGTAAATCCTGGGCGACTTTTAGGACTAGCTATGGTTCCCGTCACAAGCGTCGACGACGCTATCGCTGAGGCACAACGTGTTCGCAAGCTGAAAGGGATTCGCGGCATTCTGCTAACGTGCTGGCCCAATGGAAGCGCGTTGCCAGACTACAACCTGGACAAGCGTTTCTGGCAAGTAATCGAGGACCTAGCCATCGGCTGCACCATTCACGTAGGTTTCTTCGGCGGTGGCGAGGCGGGCACGGCTCAGACTAGCAAAAAAGAGGATTCAACCTCCCAAATCACACTGCCGAGGCTCAACGTCAGCCGCCAAGCCGTCAACACGATACCTATCTTCTCACAACTGATCCTAGGCGGAATTCTCGAGCGCCACCCTAACCTGCGTATCGGCGTAGCGGAGGTCGGAGTCGGATGGATCCCCTTCTTCATGGAACAGACCGACGACAACTACCAGCGACACCGTTTCTGGACCCAAAGCCACCTCAAGATGCTTCCCAGCGAATACCTGAAGCGCCAGCTATTCGCTACATTCCAAATCGACACCTACGGCGTGAAAAATCGCGAGTTCATGTTGAACAACATTATGTGGTCATCCGATTACCCACATTCTGGAGCCGACTGGCCAAACTCGCGTGCCAACATCAACAATCACCTGCGGGGAGTACCCGAAGACGAACAACGCAAGATCCTCTCCGATAATGCCATGCGGCTATACAACATCAGAGCTGACGATTTAGCAACGACAGGTCCAGTTGTTTCCACTGATGCAATCGCACGCTAGGGCGGACCTTTCACGTACAAGCGCCGTAAAACTATCCCATCCGATTTCAAGAGAACTGCCGATCTCTTTAGCGCGCCACAAGTTTGAGGAAACGACGTTTTCCTGCCCTCAAAACAGCGCCCGCAGGCACCGACAATTCGATTGCATCGATGACAACCGTAGATTCATCGATACTAACCGCCCCTTGCTGAATGAGTCGGCGGGCCTCACTATTGCTGGCCACGAGTCCAGAGTCCACAAGCAAACGGACCACGTTCACCCTGCCCAGATCTTCGACAGCAACGTGCGGGATTTCATCGGGCAGCTCCTTACCCTGAACCACACGTTGGAAGTGGTGAGTCGCAGCCGCTGAAGACTCCGCCCCGTGGAACGCCGCCACGACCTCGGCAGCAAGGCGCTTTTTGGCTTCCATTGGATTCGCGGTGCCATCGGTAATGCCCCTTCGAAGCTCCTCCAGGTCGACATTCGAGATATCCGTAAGCAACTCGAAATAAGTCGCGATCAAAGTATCGGGGATCGACATGGTCTTACCAAACATCTGCTCGGGAGGTTCGTTTACTCCAATGTAATTACCAAGGCTCTTACTCATCTTGTCGACACCACGGGTCCCAACGAGCAGGGGGACTAGCATCACCTGCTGAGGACGCTGTCCCTCAAGTTGCTGCAGTTCGCGACCCAACAAATTATTGAAACGCTGATCGGTTCCCCCGAACTCAATATCAGCGCGCACCATCACCGAATCGTAGGCTTGTAGAAGCGGATACAGAAACTCGGTAATAGCAATGGGCTGATTGGTAGCGTGTCGTTTGGCAAAGTCATCCCGCCTCAGAATCTGGGCGACAGTGAACTTACGCGTGAGCTCTATGACGTCCGTGAGATTAAAGCCATTGAACCACTCAGTCTGGCGACGGATTTCAGTTTTACCCTCATCAACAATTTTGAAGAACTGGCCTAGATAAGTTTGGGCATTGGTCGCGACTTCTGCTGCGGTCAACATCGGACGCGTTGCCGATTTTCCTGATGGGTCCCCAATCTGTGCTGTCCAATCACCAACGATGAGAACCACCGTATGCCCTAAGTCTTGCAGCTGGCGAAGCTTACGAAGCCCGACAACATGGCCCAAATGGATGTCCGGAGAGCTGGGGTCAAAACCCTGTTTAAGTCTCAGTGACTCACCACTCTGCAATAGCCTAACGACCTCTTCACGAACGATAAGGTCGTCGACCCCACGAGTGAGTATCGTATCTAGCTCAGCAGCGTCGGGGATTCGCGCAGTCAAGGCCGCACCTGATCCGAGTGCATATAGTCTGTGGTGGTTTTGGCCGCTTGATCAACATCCTTGTTCATCTGATCAATCAACTCATCGACACTTTCGAAAGCAAGTTCGGGGCGAATTCGCTCGACAAAGTCGATGGCGACCTCAACACCATAAATGTCTGATTCGAAATCGATGATGAAGGTTTCTATGGTACGTCCGGTGGCGTCGAATGTAGGGCGTAACCCGATGCTAGTCGCCGAAGCGTATTTCTCGCTGCCCACAGTGGCAATAGTCGAGTAGATGCCATCGGCTGGCAAGGCCATCTGCAAACCAACATCAAGATTTGCCGTCGGGAATCCAAGCATGCGACCGCGCTGGTCACCTTTCACCACCTCCCCAGCTAACCTAAAGAGCCTACCAAGCAGGTCGTTTGCTTCACTCACCGCTCCTTCCGAGAGGAGGCGGCGCACCTCTGTGCTACTAACCCTGTCTCCGCCCAAAAGCATGCCATCCGCTTCTGTAACCTGAAACCCGATCTCCTCGCCCAATTGCCGCAAAACCTTGATCGTTCCCGTTCGTCCTTTACCCAGTGCAAAATCAGGGCCGACAATAAGATGGCGCATATTAAGCTGTCGGTGCAGAGCTTCGACAAACTGATGAGCGGTCAGCTCTGCTAACTCCCGGGTAAAGGTCAGCGGAATAACGAGATCCACATTGGCATCACCAAGTAATTCGACCCGGCGCTCCACGGGCATGAGGTAGCTGACATCAACCTCGGGGCGCAACACCGTTACCGGATGATTCTTGAACGAGACGACCGAAGCCAGAAGTCCCCGCTCGTCGGCGACCTCGCGAAGCTGCGAGAGAAGACTGTAAAGTCCACGGTGAACCCCATCAACCACACCGATAGACACCGCGGTGTCTCCCCCGGGATCCAGCTTCGCAAAGTCAGGGACTTCGATCATGGCCTAGCGGACCTTCTGCCGTCAGCTGTCCAGCACAGCCCCGCGGCGGCTGACACATACGCGGCCTACTGTGCTCGAGCTCCAACAGGACCATCGCTGGCTACAACCTTCGAAAGCGCGCGGACCTGGTCCATATGGATCCCAAAGTTCGGGACAGTAAGTGATTGAGCCCCATCTGACTTTGCATGGTCCGGTTCAGGGTGGAGCTCAACCATTAGACCATCTGCTACTGCCGCAACCGAAGCATCCGCCATCGCTTGCACAAGATACCACTTGCCGGTGCCATGGCTCGGGTCGCTCACGATAGGAAGATGACTCAACTTTTGCACGAGAGGAACCGCCGATATGTCTAGCGTATTGCGGGTTGCCGTCTCGAATGTTCTGATCCCACGTTCGCAAAGGATCACGTTAGGATTGCCCTGGTTCAAGATATATTCTGCAGCCAGAAGCCACTCCTCAATAGTTGCAGAGAGTCCCCGTTTGACCATCACAGGCTTGCTCTGTTGACCAACCGCGTCAAGCAGATTGAAATTCTGCATGTTGCGCGCCCCCACCTGAACGACATCTGAGAACTCGGAGACGGCCGGCAAGTCCTCAACGGTCATGACTTCGGTGATCACCGGCAGTCCGGTCTCTTCTCGAGCCGCGGCGAGATATTCGAGACCCTCTACGCCAAGGCCACGGAAGCTATATGGAGAAGTGCGCGGCTTGAAGGCGCCACCGCGGAGCATGTTAGCACCGGCCGTCTTCACGGCGAGCGCTGTCTTCACTACCTGCTCTTTGGACTCCACGGAGCAGGGACCTGCCATCACGGCTAAGTCTCCACCCCCAACCCTCACCTCACCCACCTGGACAACAGTGTCCTCTGGATGAAACTCTCTACTCGCCAATTTGTAAGGACGCGATACCCGCAGTATCTGGAGAACGCCAGGCATACGCTCCAGCGCTGTCTCGTGATCGCGAGTGATACTTCCAAGAACGCCTACAATGGTCCTCTCCGATCCCTCGACGGTACTCGGCCGCAAGCCCTCTTCGCTGATGCGCGACTTGATGGCCTCAACTTGCTCCAGTGATGCATCTGCTTTCATGACGACGATCATTGCGTGTCTCCTCGACTCCTACCTTACCAACTTATTGCACCGTGTCCGTGGCCCCCTTGTGGTCGGGCCGGAGACGCCGGGCTTCTTTCAAGTAGACGTGCGTGATTTCCTTAGCACTCTTATCTGTGTTCACTATAATCATCACCCTTAGGACCCCCTGAAGCGAACCTGGCACATCCATTTCGTGGCCACACAAGAGAGCAATATCGGTCCATCCGAGTTCTCGCGCTCCAGCCGCGGGGAAGTCAGCGTTGAGATCCTGCGTCGTGGTGAAGAAGGCGCAGACAAGATCCTCAACATTGAACCCGTTCGCTTGCATCATGTGAGAGAGAAGCTCACGGGTGTTCGACAGGATCGACTGCCTGGTATTCTCCTCGACCGACGTCGCACCGCGTATTCCACGTGCCGTCATAATCTGCATATCCTCACGGGTCATTCCTTAGCTTGGTCAGCGCCACGCTTGAGATCTGCAATAAGTGAACTGACCCCTTCCCTTCCACCTGACGTGATCGCGTTGATCACCGCGCTACCCACGATCGCCCCATCCGCCATTGCTCCTACAGTCCGTACATGTTCGGGCTTAGAGATACCAAAGCCCACAGCAATGGGCAAATCGACAAACGCCCTCACCCTCTTCAGAAACGAGGCCAGGCCTCCGGACACCTGCGTCCGAAAGCCCGTCACCCCAGCCACACTTACACAGTAAACGAATCCCGAAGCGACCTGACCGACCTTCCGGATCCTATCGTCAGTACTCGTCGGCGCCAGCAGAAGTATTACGTCAATGCCTCGAGGTCGGCACACCTCGAGGAGTGGTGACGCCTCCTCCACGGGAAGATCGGCCACAATGACCCCGTCGACTCCGGCACTCACCGCTCGTTCGGCGAAGTGTTCCAAACCATAAGCCCAGACCGGATTATAGTAGCCCATCAATGTAACAGGGACAACGGGATACCTATCTCGAAGCGACGCACACATGTCGATACATGTATCCAGCGTCACCTCTTGTTCGAGGGCTATTTGGCTTGAGTGCTGGATCGTCGGGCCCTCAGCCAATGGGTCACTAAACGGTACCCCTAGTTCGATCATATCGGCCCCGGCGTCTATCACTGACGCAACCAGAGCCTCGGTGGAAGCAACATCAGGGTACCCAGCCGTAACATAAGCTATAAGAGCCGTTCGGTTTTCGGATTTGGCCTTAGCGAAGGTGGCCGCAATTCGAGTCATAGGGTGCCTACCCGGATCCATGAATTTGATTCCGTGGCAACTGACACCCCGACGACGACAGAGTTGTAGAGTCCATGGCTTGCTATCGCAATGGGCAACGATCGGGTCTTTAGGAAAACCAGGGCGAGGATCATTCCTATGCAAAAGATGGGAATGTAAGTGAACGGGTCGATGTGAGCCAGCGCGAATAATATCGACGTGACAACAGCTGCCTTTAAAGGACTTAAATGACGCATGATCCCTTGAAGCATAAACCCTCGGAAGAAAAGCTCCTCAAAAACCGGGGCGACAACAATGGCGAGGAAACTTGCCACCACCACAATCCCTATGCGCTCATCATCGAATAGCTGGTCGCTCTCTCTATGCCACCCAATCGCGTCGACTACCAAAGCATAAATCGCCAGCAGGATCAGCATACCGATAACAACAGCGGGTACGATCATAATGCTGGAAGGCGCCCACCTAAATCGGAGTCCTAACGATGCCCATCCTGCAGCATAACGAGCGATACTAAATCTCCACACCACTCCAACAAAAGCAACCTGCAACAACGCGGTGAGACCCAGGAGAAAGACCGCGTCACTGGACTTGTTCTCATCTCCTACCAGCACTATCGCGGCGATAATGAAGGCCACAAGGGATATACCTACCACCGCAGCGACCCCCTGAGCCACATCGAGAAGGCCCCAGGCAACCGGCGCTGGTGTGTCCTGCTCAAGCACGCCAAGCTCTGGCTCGAGGTGCGGGCCCGTCATCCGCTTGGCCTCAGGTTTTTTTGGGAATTACTGCCCATGAGCTTGATTAATAAGAAAAGGCCCCCGGTAACCGGGGGCCGTCATCTCCAGAAAGGCGGTCGCGCAGTTACCGGGCACTGACTGCCTGGTAGTAGGAGAACTTGTCAAAGAGGAAGCTGCGCATCAAGTTTTAGTGCCTTATTGAGACGAATCATAGCACACGCCCCCTCGAGTCGGAAGGCATATTTGAGCCCCTTGGATTGCCGCTCGATCTCTGGCGTTGCTACAATTGGTGAAACCAAGCCGCGGCGATAAGCAAGTGGGCTTTCGGCGCAGGGCCCGAGTAAACACCCCCTAATGCCCCCCACCTACGAACCGCGCGCCTTGGAAGCGAAGTGGCGGCAGCGCTGGGACGAAGACCACCTCTACCACGCCCCGGACGAAGACCACCGTCCGAAATGGTACGAGTTGACGATGTACCCGTACCCGTCAGGCGACCTCCACATAGGTCACTGGTACAGCTATGTACCACACGACACCCACGCCCGATTCATGCGTATGCAAGGGCATAACGTCATGTCGCCCATTGGCTTCGATGCTTTCGGTCTCCCTGCTGAGAATGCCGCGATCAAGCATAGTCTCCATCCTTACAAATGGACGATGGACAACATTCAACGCATGCAAGAACAGTTGCGTTCAATGGGCACCATCTTTGATTGGGACCGCGAGCTCGTCTGTTGCCTCCCCGATTACTACCAATGGAACCAATGGTTCTTCCTCCAATTTTATAAGAAGGGTCTCGCCTATCGAGCGTACGCCCCGGCGAACTGGTGCCCCGGCTGCCAAACAGTCTTGGCCAACGAGCAGGTGAAGGAAGGACGCTGCGAACGCTCCGGGGACGAGGTTGAGCGGCGTGATCTCGAGCAATGGTTTCTCCGTATAACTGACTACGCAGAGGAGTTGCTAGACTTCAGCGGACTCATCGATTGGCCTGAGAAAATAAAGACGATGCAGCGAAACTGGATTGGGCGCAGCGAGGGCGTCCAAATAAAGTTTGATATATCACATTACTTGCTTGACACCAGAGAGATCGAGGTCTTCACTACCCGTCCAGACACCGTCTTCGGTGTCACCTTTATGGTCCTCGCTCCTGAACACCCGCTTGTCGAGGAACTGACCACTCCGGAGCGGCGTGCTGAAGTCGAAGCCTACGTCCAAAAGGCCCGCAACGCGACAGAGATCGAGCGCATGTCGACCGACAGAGAGAAGACTGGTGTACCCATCGGCGCCGACTGCATCAATCCATTTAACAACAAGCACGTACCAATCTACATCGCCGACTACGTACTCCTGGGCTACGGGACTGGAGCCGTCATGGCAGTCCCTGCTCACGACGACCGCGACTTTGAGTTCGCTAACAGGCACGGCCTGCCAATCAAGGTCGTAATTTCGCCACCGGACTGGGACGGCAAACCCCTGTCGAGAGCGCACTTGGCCAAAGGAACGATGGTAAATTCCGGTCCCTTCAACGGCACAACTGGTGACCAGGCCTTTGACGCCATCGCCAACTTCGCCGAAGCGGGCGGCTTAGGGAGGCGTATGACCACCTATCGCATGCGCGATTGGCTGATCTCCCGCCAGCGCTATTGGGGGACGCCTATTCCGATCATTTATTGCGACCTCTGTGGCACTGTACCGGTTCCCGAAAACCAGCTGCCCGTGCTGCTTCCCGACGACGCAGAGTTTAAACCTACCGGAGAATCCCCGCTGGCCCATCACCAACAGTTCTCACATACTGAATGTCCAAATTGCGGGGGCGCGGCCAGACGCGAGACTGACACCATGGACACATTTGTCGACTCATCGTGGTACTACCTCCGCTACGTAAGTCCAGGCTACACAGACGGTCCCTTCGATCCTACCCTGGTGGAAAAGTGGGCACCTGTAGATCAGTACACCGGCGGGGCAGAGCATGCTGTCATGCATTTGCTCTACGCCCGCTTTTTCGCCAAGGCCTTACGGGACGTCGGAGTTATCGATTTCAACGAGCCCTTCCTAAGGCTTTTCAACCAAGGAATAATCCTGGGCGAAGATCACGAAAAGATGAGCAAGAGCCGAGGGAACGTAGTCAACCCCGATGATGTGGTCGGTGCTTATGGGGCCGACGCAGTACGGACCTTCCTTATGTTCATAGGCCCATGGGACCAGGGGGGCACCTGGAGCGCCACGGGTATCCAAGGAATGTCACGATGGTTGAACCGTGTCTGGTCGCTGGCCTCACGGGATAGATCCAGGTTGGCAGCTAGCGACGGAAGTGCAGCTGAGGAAGTAGAACGGCTGCGACACAAGACCATTCGCAAGGTCACAAATGACCTGGAGCGCTTTCAGTTCAACACCGCAATCGCAGCCTTGATGGAGTACTCAAACCAGCTCCAACGAATCTGGGACGAAGGAGCAGTAGATGTTCCAACTTGGCAGCAGGCCATTGAGACACTTATCGTTCTACTCGCACCTGCATGTCCCCACATTTCCGAGGAACTATGGTCCCTCGTCGGTCGCGACTATACGGTTCATCTGCAGCCCTGGCCCACTTGGGATAGCGCGGTCGCTGCTGACACCCAGATCACCCTCGTCCTGCAGGTTAACGGGAAGGTGCGGGACAAGGTAATCACTGATGCAGAAATTGACGAGGATGCTGCGAAGGACATAGCCCTAACCAGCGACAAAGTGACCGCCCAGATAGACGGCAAACAGATACGCAAGGTGATCTACGTACCAGGGAAGCTCGTTAACCTTGTCGTCGGTTAAGTTCGGCCATGGGAAGGCAGCTCAGAGGTGGCCCGTTCGAGAGATAACGGCCCTGCTGACATCGCAGCGTAGCGCGTTGACAGCCTAGCGCCAGGAGACGATCATCGCGAACGGGGTGCAAACCATGGTCAGCAATCGAGTAGTGGATGCCGACGGACATGTTATCGAGCCTGAAGACATCTGGGACAACTTCCTGCCTCCAGCATATAGACGTTTAGCACCGCGGCGCGTCCGTGACTCTGAGGGACATGTACGCTTCTTGCTGGGCGATGAACTCCAGCCTTTCCTCCCAAGCCTCAATCGAGCTAACACCGAACACATCGATAGGCCTGGCGGTTCCGACCCTGTGGCACGTTTACAGGACATGGATTCGGAAGGGATGGATGTGGCTATCTGCTTCACCTCTGCTGGACTATATTTCGGCGGAGTCGACGACCCCCAACTGAATAACGCGCTTTGCCGCGCATACAACGACTGGCTCCACGATTACTCCAGAACAGACCCAGACCGCATCGTTGGAGTAGCCATGGTCCCTCAACCAGACATAGGCCTGGCAATGGCGGAGACAGAGCGGGCGACTAAGGATCTGGGTTTCAAGGCAGTCATGTGGCGTCCCAATCCAATCGCGGGACGCAACGTAGATCACCCTGCATTGGAGCCATTCTTCTCTCTATTAGAAGAGCTCGACATCCCATTGGCTCTACACGAAGGGACAACCCAGAATATTCCACAGGCAGGCAGGGATCGTTTCGATAACTACCTCTACCGGCACATGGTCTCGCACCCTCATGAAATGCAGATGGCTTGCATGACTCTAATCTGCGGCGGTGTTCTCGAGCGGCACCCACTCCTGAAAGTGGTTTTCCTCGAATCAGGCGCCGGCTGGATAGCTCACTGGCTCGACAGAATGGACAATCATGTGAAGCATTGGGGCTACGCAAGTCGCAAGCTTGCGCTCAAGCCAACCGAATACTACAACCGTCAGTGCTTCATCTCAGCTGACCCAGATGAACCCATCATCCCCGGATTGATCCAGGTGATAGGTGACGACACAATCGTTTTTGCTTCTGACTATCCTCACAGCGACAGTACCTTCCCTGGGGTAGTAGCAGAGTTGGCCGACCGCACTGATCTGAGCAAAGAGTCGAAGGCAAAGATTTTGGGCGAGAACGCGGTTCGCCTTTACGGACTGTAGCTTGCAATAACTTGACGCCTAGACCATGGTTGACACTATATAGGCCAGCCCCTCGGCATCATTTGCGCTCTGTCCCATTCGTCACGAACACATAGTAGGTAGGGGATACAGATGTCGGTTACAGGCTTTGACC
>CAZUGG010000174.1:0-5315 GCA_964619905.1 uncultured Dehalococcoidia bacterium | reverse complement strand
TGACTTCTTGCCTGCTTCCGCACCCCGTCCGCTCCTCGAAGCCCAACTAAGACTTGCGCTATCATGACCTAAATCTTGGTTTGGTCACCGAGCTAAGGCTATGAAAATCGCCATAACTGGATCCAGTGGACTGATCGGCTCGGCCCTACATTCTGCTCTCGACGAGTCTGGAGACAAAGCCCTAAGGGTTGTTAGAGACCGCTCCAAAGTGGGCGATGATGTCGCATTCTGGGACCCCGCGATGGGGCAGATCAACCCAGGCATTCTCGCCGGCGTGGATGCTGTCGTCCATCTGTCTGGGCTCGGTATTGGGGACCGCCGGTGGTCGTCTTCCAGAAAAGCGGCCTTGCGAGCGTCGAGGGTTGACTCAGGGGCGTTACTATCCAAGGCCATCGCCTCACTGGAGAATCCTCCGAAGGTATTTATATCTGCGTCGGCTACGGGCATCTACGGCAATCGGGGGGACGAGATCCTAGATGAGGACAGCCCCACCGGCGTCGGCTTTCTTGCCTCATTGACAAAGGACTGGGAGGCGTCCTATGAAACATTACGAGAGAAGAATGTCCGAGTCGTCCTTGCCCGTTTTGGTGTGGTGGTAGCACGGGAGGGGGATTTTCTGCGCAAGCTGTTACCCATATTTCGGCTAGGCTTCGGCGGAACAGTGGGCAGCGGTCGACAATGGTTGAGTTGGATCCACCTCGAAGATGCCATCAGATCAATCCTGTTCGCTCTGCGTACACCTCAAATGACAGGCGCCTACAATGCCGTGGCTCCAAACCCAGTGACCAACACTGCCTTCACTCAATCTCTCGGGAGAGTCCTTGCGCGCCCCTCTTTACTCAAAGCGCCTGCGTTCGCAATTCGGCTAGCTTTGGGCCAGATGGGTATGGAAACGGTCCTCTTCAGTACTCGTGCCGTGCCGAAGCGGCTAGAGACCCTAGGCTTCAAATTTAGCTATCCTCAGATGGCGGCGGCGTTGCGCGCCGAGTTGGGTTCATGATTAACCTCCGGGCAGCATCAGATGTCAGCCTCGGTGATGAAATCCCTTCGCGGACATTCCTGCCCACGAACGTATCGATCTTCCTCTTTGGAGTTGCCTACTGGGCCCCACACAGGGTGCACTACGACAGGGAATGGGCTCGGTCTGAGGGTTACGATAACGTTCTGGTAACGGCCCCATTGATTACTGGCTATATAGTTAGGATGCTGACAGATTGGGCAGGGACCGAGACTTCCCTGAAACAGATCACCACCCGCAATCTTTTACCGGCCTTCGCAGGGGATAAGCTTGAAGTGCGTGGGAAGGTGACAGCGAAGGACTCATCAGGTCGTTTAAAGGTTGTGCTCTCCGTTATGAAGAACGGCGAGGAGGAAATCGTCTCAGGAGAGGCAACCCTACAATTAGGTCGCTAGCAGAGGACCAAAGGTTCTTAAGCGCTAGCCTAACTCTTTAACTTTGGACCGGCTAATGCAGGACCCGGCAATAGCCCTTCCCTAACTTTTGGTCACCTGCACCTGCTGTAGGGCTACTGCCTAGTCAACTCCCTCGGCCGGAGTTGCACCGGACAACGGGAGCAACGACGTCGGCGTTTGGTTGCAGCCCCGTTGGCCTTCGTTCCATAATGGCTCCGCCTAGGGGTCAGGCTGTCATCTATGAAGTGGTCTTCAAGCGTTTCTGAAGAGTTCGGCGTCAAAGATGCCATCACCGAAGTGGTCGATGCCGTCCAAGCCGACCTTGAGGGAGAGCCCCCGGACCTAGCTGTCGTCTTTGTTTCACCACACCACACTCCGGACTTCGATGTCGTGAGCCATGCAGTGCAGGAAAGCTTGGCCCCCAAGAAACTTCTAGGGTGCTCGGGCGGGGGCGTGATCGGAGGCGGGCGAGAGGTTGAAAACCGGACGGGGTTCTCCTTGAGTACGGCCATGCTACCAGACGTAGAGATCGTGACGTTCTCGGTTCTGGATCAGGACCTACCCGATCTGGATGCGAGCCCCTCAGCCTGGGAGGAGATGGTCGGTATAACTGCAAACAAAGACCCGCACTTTGTATTACTAGCCGACCCTTACTCAATCCAGACTGACGCACTAATATCAGGACTCGACTACGCTTTCCCAGGAAGCGTG
This sequence comes from uncultured Dehalococcoidia bacterium, assembly GCA_964619905.1. Taxonomy (GTDB): domain Bacteria; phylum Chloroflexota; class Dehalococcoidia; order SHYB01; family SHYB01; genus DAOUKH01. Next base: position 3,191 of record CAZUGG010000174.1, on the reverse strand, counting down.
AAGGTCGGTGGGCTGGCCAGCGGCGGGCAGGGGCCAGGCCAAAATGCGCTATTCCTAAATACTGACTTCCACCGCGCCGGCGCCGTCGGTGTGGCGCTGGCCGGCAACATCCGCGTTGACACCATCGTCGCACAGGGGTGCCGTCCTATAGGAGATGCTCACGTGGTCACCAAATCGCAGGGCAATATTCTTCTGGAGTTGGACGAGCAAGAGCCAATGCAAGTCTTACGGAAGGAGTTTGAGGCCGCCAACGAGAATGATCGCCGTTTGATCAATTCCGCCTTGCATCTCGGTGTAGTGATGGATCCGTTGAAAACCAAGTTCACTCAAGGGGACTTCCTCATTCGCAATGTCATGGGCATTCAAAAGGAGAGTAACGGGCTAGCCATCGGCGAGGTGCTGCGAGAAGGGCAGGTGGTCCAGTTCCACGTCCGCGATTCGGAGAGTGCGGCTACGGACCTGGACACGTTGTTGGTCAACCATGTCAAGGAGTGGAGCGGGGGGGCCAGAGCGGGAGCGCTGCTCTTCTCTTGCCTCGGCCGGGGCCAACATTTGTTTGGCAAACCAGACCATGACACCGGACTATTCCGGAACAAAGTTGGGGACACTCCGCTTGGAGGCTTCTTCTGCAACGGGGAGATCGGTCCCGTCGGGTCCAGCACATTCCTTCACGGCTTCACAAGCTCTTTCGGCATATTTAGCGAACGAGAGCCTTAATGACGGCTTCGGGACAAAGTCCCATCTACTCCTACACAAATCGGGAGGTGCAAGCCGTGCTTGACTATCATGCGGCTACCAAGCATTCCCCCATAAGTATCCGCACGAACCAACACTCCCTCGACTGGAAAAACCAGCCGATGCCTTTCAAGGTCTATCAAGACGTTGACGCCTTATCTATGCCTAGAGGTCTCTCTTCATCTTCAATGCCCGCCCTAGATGCTATCTCCACGTTGTCATCATCAGATCGAAAACCCTCGTTGGACGACCTCGCAAAGCTTCTCTACTACTCTGCCGGTATCACCAAGAGCTATGACCATGGCAGCCACAAGCTGTACTTCAGGGCTGCTGCCTGCACCGGTGCTCTTTACCATATCGACCTCTATGTAGTTTGCTCCGACATCAAAGGACTGGAGGCAGGCGTCTACCATTTTGGGGTCCACGACTTTGCCTTGCGGCGACTCCGCAAAGGAGACTATCGCGAGGTCATCGCACATGCATCTGGGCGGCACCCTTGGGTCAAGGAGGCACCAGTAACCATCCTCCTGGCAAGCACCTATTGGCGCAATTCATGGAAGTATCAGTCCCGGGCCTACCGCCACCTCGGTTGGGACAGCGGCACCATAATGGCCAATCTATTAGCGGTGGCTTCGGCCTCAAAATTGCGAGCCCGGTTAGTGGCTGGCTTTGTGGACCAGCAAATCGAAACCCTATTTGGCCTCGACCCTGGAACAGAGGGAGCCGTCGCGCTAGTCCCAATTGGCGGCCAAGCCCTACCCGCACCCCCTCCACCGGATCTAGATCCCCTCCAATTCGAGACGGTCCCCCTCTCCAAGTCGACAACCGATTATCCAAAGATCCGAGAGGTCCATGCCGCATCTTCTCTGACCACCCTAGAGGAAGTCGCTAACTGGCGTGGAGCGCTTCCCGCACCTGTAGAAGGAACTCCTTCAAAAGAGCCGATATGTTTGGCACTAAGCGGGGCGGAGGATCGAGATGGGACTCTGATTGAGGAGATTATCCAAAAACGCGGATCGCCGCGGGTGTTCGCACGTGAACCAATCGACTTCGACCAACTCTCCACTTGCCTCGCCACGACGGACTCGCCTCTCGCCGCGGACTTCCTAGGCGCCGGCCAGCAGCCCTGCAACCAAATGTACGTGATCATCAACGCCGTCAACGGCCTGACAAGTGGAGTTTACTTCTACAGGCGCAAGGAAAGGGCATTGGAGCCACTAATGCTGGGGGACTTCCGTGACCAAGCGGGGTTCCTCGGTTTAGAACAAGACCTGCCGAAAGATGCTGCAGCCGCCGTCTTTTTCCTGGTTGACCTGAACCAGCTACTCGAGCGCTTCGGCAACAGAGGATACCGAATTGCACAGCTAGAAGCCGGAGTCATGGGCGGGCGCCTTTATCTGGCAGCCTATGCCCAAGGATTTGGCGCTTCAGGGCTAACCTTCTTTGACGATGAGACAATCCAGTTCCTATCGCCTCATGCTGAGGGAAAGACCGTGATGTTCCTCGTAGCCCTTGGTAAGCGCGCAAAGCACAGTCACTAGGGAGGGCTCAATGGGTAAAACGATCTTCAAGAACGTAAACCTCGTCGACGGTCAGCGCCCGGCCCAGCCGAACTCGACAATCGTAATAGACGGCGACCGAATCTCATCGGTCAGCACGGAGTCGTCTGCTGTTGGCAAGCCCGGAGACCGCGTTCTCAACCTTGCTGGCAGGACCCTCATGCCAGGGATGGTAATGTGCCACCTTCACGCAACCTACGAAAATGTAGGTGGCGATTCCACGCCGATCGGCATGGATGCCCCTCCAGCTCTCCAGGCGATCCGGGCCGCAAAGAACGTGGACACGCTGTTGATGAGTGGGTTCACCGGAGCAGTGGGGGCAAGCGTCGCCCACGACATCGATGCCTCTCTAAAACTAGCGATTGACGACGGTCTTATAACAGGGCCCCGGCTTGTGCCATCGAGTCGAGACCTCATCACTACTGCCGACTCGAACGACTTAGCCCCGTGGTGGTGGGAAGCTCATCAGCTCGGCGGTGTTCGCATCTGCAACGGAGCGGATGAGTTCAGACTTGCTGTACGGGAGGAGATCAAGCGGGGCGCAGATGTAATCAAGCTGTACCCAACCGGTGGGCACGGGGTGAAGTTGCCGAAAGAGACAATGAGCCTTACACGTGACGAAATGACAGCTGCTGTGAGCGCAGCACATTCACTGGGGAAACTGGTGCGCGGGCACATCGTATCTAAGGAGGCTATCCTGACATGTGTCGGTGCTGGTATTGACGTGATCGATCATGCCGACATGATGGACGCCGAGTGCATCGAGGCATTCCTTAAATCAGGGGCTTTCGTTCTGCCCAGCCTCTACCTCCCATTGCGTATCATGGAAGAGGCCGAATCGAAAGGGGAGAGCGCCTTCGGTTGGTGGGGCGCGCTCAAACACGATTTCGATTACAC
>CAZUGG010000173.1:0-5220 GCA_964619905.1 uncultured Dehalococcoidia bacterium | reverse complement strand
ACATATCAGACGCTAAGAAGAGGACCACGGATGCGATCTCTGAGGGATCGGCCGCATGACCAACTGGGATCTCAGCCTCGCGCTCGGCGGAGATGTTTGCGGCTACAAGCGGAGTCTTGACTGTCCCTGGGGCTACAGAGTTGATGCGGATACCGTGTTTCCCGTATTCCCAAGCAAGAGTTCGCGTGAGGTGAATCAGGGCGGCTTTCCCGGCCCCGTAGATAGAGTGATTTGTGGCTGCGCCTTGTCCACTGACAGATGAATAGTTGACAATCACGCCACCTTTTCCGTGCTTGATCATCCTTTTGATTGCGGCCCGACAGGGCACAAACGCAGACTTTAGGTTTAGGTCCATAACGTCCTGGAAGGCTTCGTCTGTCCAATTGGCTCCTAGCGCCCAGGGGTTGCGTGCCATGCCTCCGGCAACATTTACCACTCCCTCAACTGGACCGTAGGCACTGGTCGCTTTGTCAAACAGGTCTTCAACCATGTTGGTATCCCGAGCGTCGACGCGCATGGGTGTGGCCGTGCCGCCGGTTTTCGATACCGCGCTTGCGACCATCGTCGCCCGAGACTCGTTGTAATCAGCGACGATCGTCTTGGCGCCGGCTTCAGCAATCGCATGAGAAGTTGCTTCGCCCATGCCGCGGCCTCCACCAATAACTATAAACACGCGGTCCTTCAACGAGATCTGCTTTAGGTACATCTTGTCCTCCGTACCGCCGCCGCCGCTTCCTACCCCGTAGCAACTAGCCTGAGGTGAGGGTATCCGGGCCGTCGTCTAATCTGTCCAACAGAAATGCCAATGCCTGAAGGCGCGAAGATTGTAGAGGCAGCAATTTGGCCTGTCTACTTACGGGTACCTAGAGATGCAGTCACATTACCCATGGCTGCATCTCTAGGTAGGGCAACCCCTTATGACGGGTACGTTGTGCGTGTCAGTTCAGGGGAAACGGTCTACACGGTTTGCCTGAGCTTCACCTCCGCCTGTTGCTTTACAACGGGATGTAGCTACACATCCGGCTTTCGGTTGACAGCATACGAACACTTCTTTACAATGAGAAATGTCCTAATATGCCCTTCGTGCGTCCAACTGACAAGCAGAGTTCTGGGATTGTGCGCCCTCGAGCACTAGTCGTGCTCGCCCACCTTAATCTGACTTAGGTCAGACACGTGTTAGCCCCCTCAAGGAGCCTTATTGCATGACGACCCTGGTTTCTCCGTCTCAAGAAGCCGGCACTAGCGGAAGGAAATCATACGCCCGGATACCAGAAGTTCTTGAAGTACCTAACCTGATCCAGATTCAAATCAACTCGTTCAAGTGGCTCTTGGCCGAGGGGATCAAGGAATTGTTGGCGGAGATTTCGCCCATCCAGGACTTTACTGGTGGGCGATATGAACTCCGGTTCGAAGACTACGAGTTCCGAGAGCCCAAGTATACGGAGGACGAGTGCCGCGAGCGCGATAAAACCTTTGCAAGGCCGATTTACGCCAAGACGGTCCTTGCGAAGAAAGTTGGCGAGGGCGCGGGCGAAGAGGTTGAGAGTTGGGTCTTCATGGGCGATTTGCCCATGATGACGGACGCGGGCACCTTCATTATTAACGGTGCTGAGCGGGTTGTTGTTAGCCAATTGGTCAGGTCTCCTGGCGTCTACTTCACTATTGACGAGGACCCTGGCAGCGGCCGTCGCCTCTGTTCGGCAAAGCTTATCCCCAACCGGGGAGCGTGGCTTGAGTTCGAGACGAGCACTCGGGATGTAGTTTCAGTCAAGGTGGATCGCAAGCGGAAGATCCCGGTTACCACCATGCTCCGGGCTCTGGGACTGAGTGATGACGACACACTAATCGGGACCTTTAAAGATGTAGATAAGAACCCAGACCATCCGTTTATCGAAACTACTAAAGACAAGGAGCCTACAGTAACTAACGAGGAGGAAGCCCTCCTTGACTTCTACAGAAAGCTCCGACCTGGCGAGCCTCCGAGTCTCGATAACGCAAAGAACCTACTCAATACACTTTTCTTCAACTTCCGACGATATGATTTGGGCAAGGTAGGCCGCTACAAGGTCAACGGTCGCCTAGGCTTAGACCCGGATTACGGGGAGCGTGTGCTTTCTGTCGACGACTTGGTCGCGATCGTTAAGCGCATGATCATGGTCAACAATGGTGACGATCGGGCTGACGACATTGACCATCTCGGCAACCGTCGGGTCCGGGCCGTTGGAGAACTGACTCAGAACCAGTTGCGCATAGGCCTTTTGCGCATGGAGCGGGTCGTCAAGGAACGTATGACCTTGATCGACCCCGAGCAGGCGACTCCAGGTGCGCTGATCAATATCAGGCCGATCGTCGCAGCAATCAAGGAGTTTTTCGGAGGGTCGCAGCTATCACAATTCATGGACCAAACTAACCCGCTGGCTGAGTTGACGCACAAGCGTCGCCTTTCAGCGCTTGGACCTGGAGGCCTTTCACGAGAGCGCGCGGGCTTCGACGTGCGCGATGTACACCACAGTCACTATGGCCGCATTTGCCCCATTGAAACGCCTGAAGGGCCGAACATCGGTCTGCTTGGTTCGCTGGCCACCTATGCGCTGATTAACGAATATGGATTTATCGAGACGCCGTACCGGCGCGTGCTGAAGGAGGCTCCGAATAAGCTAGAGGAGCTTGTCGGCCGAACCCTTCGAGAGGACGTGGTTGGGGACAAGGGGAAGGTGATAGCACTTGATGGCGATGTCATCACCGATGCCCAAGCAGCGAAAATCAAGCAGTTGAAGATTCGGAAAATCAAGGTTAAGCCGTACGCATCCAAAGGTATCGAGCATCTGTCGGCTGACCGTGAAGAGAAGTTCACCATCGCCCAGGCCAACGCCGTGCTCGATGATCGGATGCAGTTCGTTGACGAGAAGGCCGAGGTTCGGCAGGGGCGCGATTTCGCTCTAGAGAGTCCAGAGAAGATCGACTTCATGGACGTCTCTCCAAAGCAGATCGTGAGTGTGTCTACGTCGCTGATCCCTTTCCTAGAGCATGACGATGCCAATAGGGCCCTTATGGGAGCAAACATGCAGCGTCAGGCGGTGCCTTTGCTCAAACCGCAGGCCCCGCTGGTAGGGACAGGAATGGAGTTGCGGGTGGCCCGCGATAGTGGTCAGGTGACTCTCGCTAAGGCGGATGGGGTCGTTTCCTCGGTTATTGCCAAGGGCGTTACTGTTCGAGACAAGAAAGGAACGGAGCATTGGCACCGTTTGCAGAAGTTCGTGCGCTCGAACCAGGGCACGTGTATCAACCAGCGTCCGATCGTACAGAAGGGCGATATTGTCCAGGCTGGGGAGCCGATCGCAGACAGTTCCTCCACTGATCATGGCGAGCTTGCTCTTGGTCAGAACATACTCTGCGCGTTCATGAGTTGGGAAGGGTACAACTTCGAGGACGCGATTATCTTGAGCGAACGGCTTGTTAAGGAAGATAGCTTTACGTCGGTTCATATCGAAAAGCACGAAGTAGAGGCTCGAGATACAAAGTTGGGGCCTGAGGAAATCACGCGAGACATCCCCAATGTTGGAGATGAGAGCTTACGGGATCTCGACGAACGAGGGATTATCCGTGTCGGAGCACAGGTGGGTCCAGGTGACATTCTTGTGGGCAAGATCACGCCCAAGGGAGAAACTGAACTCACGGCTGAAGAGAAACTCCTGCGCGCGATTTTTGGTGAAAAGGCCCGGGAGGTGAAGGATACCTCCCTGCGCGTCCCCCACGGCGAGCGTGGCAAGATCATTGATGTGCGTGTCTTTTCTCAAGAGGGGCACGATGAGCTCTCGCCTGGGGTCAACAAGCTAGTGCGAGTTTGGATCGCCCAGACACGGAAAATCGCGGAGGGCGATAAGATGGCGGGGCGCCATGGCAACAAAGGTGTCGTGGCCCGAATCATGCCCGAAGAGGACATGCCGTTCCTTCCCGATGGCAGGCCTGTTGATGTGATTCTCAACCCCATTGGCGTGCCCTCCCGAATGAATCTTGGGCAGGTGCTGGAGACGCATCTGGGGTTTGCTGCCAAGGAGCTCGATTTCTCTGTTAGTACTCCAGTTTTCGATGGCGCCGAGGATAGCGCGATCGAAGACAATCTGGCTCGGGCGTGGATTATCGGTCAGAGCGGGGCTTTGGAGAATGCCAACGGCAGGAGCCCCCAAGATATCGCCTCGGAATGGCTTGCTGCCCGTGGTTACGACGGGGCCACGGTGTTCGACGAATCGCATATGGGCGAAGCGACTCTTGCCTGCCTCAAGATTTGGCTGAATGAAGAGGCAAATGTTTCCCACGATGGACTAGGGTCTGAAGAGATCTTTTCTCTTGTCCGGAAAGTCCATCAGGAGCAACGCGTCGCGCCGCCTATCTTCGGAAAAACGGCGCTCTTCGACGGTAGGAACGGTGAGTCATTTGATCAACCGGTAACAGTCGGATACGTATACATGATGTAGCTAATTCACCTGGTAGAGGACAAGATTCACGCCAGGTCGACGGGTCCGTACTCACTGATTACCCAGCAACCGCTTGGCGGGAAGGCTCAATTCGGCGGTCAGCGGTTCGGGGAGATGGAGGTGTGGGCTTTAGAGGCTTATAGCGCAGCTTATAACCTTCAAGAAATGCTGACAGTGAAGTCGGATGATGTGGTGGGTCGGGTCAAAACCTATGAGGCAATCGTGAAAGGTGAGGACATCGCCGAGCCCGGGGTTCCGGAGTCCTTCCACGTGCTACTCAAAGAATTGCAGAGTCTTGGTCTCTCCGTCGAGCTCTTGAATGAGGCTGCAGACCAGCGCGGGTCGGTCTTGGACGAGCTCACAGCTGATGTCAGTGATCTGGATGGGTCTGGTGGCATTGGATCGCTCGAGCTGGGGTCCGATTTAGAGACAGGGATTTCAACTGATGCAGAAGCCGCTTCTGATGGGGCAAGCGATGAGGCGGCTTCCAACGATGAGCCGGCGCCCGTAAGTGGGGACGTCATCGAGGCTGCGGCGAAGGCGGAGCAAGAAGATGCCTCTCACAAGGGAGATGAAGGCTCGACCGATATAGAGAGTTCCGACGAGGTGCGCGAGACGTCCGAGGGTTCGGGCGACACTGAATAGGGCGCCGACGATTTAGAGGATGAGCCGGAATGCCCGTGACCTACCGGAGCATCGAATCGACGGAGTGAGGCAACGAGGCACGGAAAGATGGCAACAAGGG
>CAZUGG010000172.1:0-14539 GCA_964619905.1 uncultured Dehalococcoidia bacterium | reverse complement strand
GCCCCGTGATTCAGAGAGCCTCCCCGTTGCTCCAACTTCCCGCTTAGTCCCGTAGGTGGGATGCCAATACTCAGCAATGAGGCCGTTGGCCAGATTCCCTTCGTTTTCAAACAGCATCCCGACGCCGTCATGTGCCGAGACTTCGCAAGGAACGCCAGCAGCGTCGAGCAGATCAAACCACTCCCTCGCAGTTCGTTCTTTGAAGCGGCCTTCGAGGATCTCGGCGAGATCCTCACTCGACTCTCGTGCCTGCGTCGTCTCCCACCGGACATCGTTGGCCAGTGACGGGAATCCCATCGCCCCACACAAAGCTCGAAACTGCCTTTCCGTAGGGACAACGACGCAGATCCAATCCTCACTCGTTTCGTACAGCCTGCACATAGGACCGAACCCCGTCTGTGCCTGATCAAGCTCATACTGTGGCGAGAGGGTCCCGTCAGGAAGATAGTACATTTCGGAAGTGAAAAGCATCCCCGAAACCATTTGAGGACACTGGATCATCTGACCCTGGCCGGTCTGCGCCCGGTGGTTCAACGCCATCATGATGCCCACAGCCCCCATGAGCCCGTTGCCCGGATCCATATTGACCGACGACAGGGTCATGGTAGGTGGATTTCCTTTCCCGGCAACCGCAGCTTCAATACCTACCAGCGCCGACACCAGAGGTTCGAACCCAGGCTGGTCCTTGCGCGGACCCACTGTCCCAAATGCCGGCGAATAGAGGTAGATAATATCCTCGCGGAGACTCTTCGCAGTCTCGTAATCGATCCCGAGCCTCTCTGCAACACCAGGACGCATGTTGTGCGTTAACACATCCGCCTGAGCAATCAGTTTGTGGGCGACAGCCTTCCCCTCTTCCGTCCGCAAATCTAGAGCAATCGCCCGCTTGTTACGTTGACAACCGTTGAACGGTCCAGGACTCCTACGGAGAGGGTCACCCGTGACCTGCTCGATCTTGATAACCTCTGCCCCTAAATCAGCAAGCAGCTTGCTTGCGTAAGGTCCGGCAAAAAAGATCCCGAAATCAATGATCTTGAGACCCTGGAGCGCATAGGTCATGGGCTCGATTCCTCCTCGCTATAGGATACGCCGTGAACGCAGGTCGGCCATTTCCATGACTGAGTAACCTGCTTCCGCGAGCACCTCTTCGGTATGCTGACCCCGCCGTGGTGCGGACGAGCGGATCTCCCCCGCCGTTTTCTCGAACTTGAGGTACATGCCAACTTCGTCCAGATCGCCAAGTTCGGGATCGTGCACCGTCTGAACGAAGCCGTTAGGCTCAGCTTGAGCATCTCTGAGAGCACCACCAGGCGGTTCACTGGGCAGTGCAGGAATGTCTTGGCGCTTAAGCATATCGAGCGCCGCTTGGCGGGTGTGCTCCTGGAACCATTTCGTAGCCCCAGCTCGCATTTCGCCCCACAATTTTTCCGTCTGCGTTATGTCCATGAGGTGCGGCATCTCGATCCCCTGAACGAAGCGGTCATACGCTCCCTGTGCGCCAGTATGCATATGTAGCCATTTCCCGTCGCTGCACTGGAACAGATCAACAAGCAACTTGCGGTCCCAGAAGCTCACGTCAAAGCGTTCATTGCCCTTCTCTGCCGTAGCCCAATTCATTGTTAGCATCGATAGGGCCCCCTGCCTTAGGGACGTATCCACACGCTGCCCCGTGCCAGTACTCTCGCGAATATATAGCGCCGTTAAAGTACCGAGCATCGCTAAGAAGGATGTTGGGGGGCTGGCCATAGAGAAGCCGATGAACTTCGGTCCGTCCCGATAACCGGGTTGAAGTTCCTGTAGCCCCATGCGAGCTTGAATCAGACCGTCGTATCCCGGTCGATCCCGGTCAGGCCCCTCTTGGCCATAGCCGGTTATAGAAGTGTAGACAAGTCTCGGATGCTTCGCGTGCATGGAGTCACATCCAAAACCGTACTTATACGCAACACACGGTTGGAATGCTTCGACAAAAACGTCAACATCCGCAAGAAGCCTGTCCAGAACTTCAACGCCCTCCGATCGGAAAAGGTCGAGCGTCATGCTACGTTTACCGCGATTCCATACGACGTAGCCGGGGTGAGCGGACAGAGGATCAATTTTCGGCGACTCGATACGAACAACGTCGGCACCATAGTCCGCCATAATCATCCCAGTCATTGGGCCAGCAATGCCCCAAGTCAGATCAAGAACACGCCGGCCAGCTAAAGGTCCACTCATATCGTCAGGATCGTACCAGATTTCCATAGCGCCTAGGATTGCCAATCAAGGGCAACCTCGTTGACGGCCTTGTGACCGCTTTCGTATCCTGTTGGAAGCCCATTCACCCTAGAAGAGCACAAGTTGATCGACCATCTTTCCAATTTGCGCCAAGAGGCTCTTACTTCCCTCGATGCTGTGTCGACTCCTATCGAGCTTGAGAATTGGCGCGTCAAATACCTCGGGCGCAAGGGACCCTTGACAGAGATACTGCGCGGGCTTGGACAAGCCTCTCCAGAAGAACGCAAAGAAGTCGGAGCCGCTGCTAACCAGCTCAAGCAGGACCTCGAGTCCTCCCGCGAGGAGAAAGAATCCACACTTCAGGATCGGGATCTCCACGATTTAGCTGATCGTGACGCGATCGATGTCACTTTACCTGGTAGGCCAGCTCCGCTTGGACATCTGCATCCTATTACTCAAATTATCCAAGAGATCGTAGAAGCTTTCAGCGCCATGGGCTTCCAAACGGTCGAGGGCCCCGAGGTTGAGTGGGACCGCTACAACTTCGAAGCCCTCAATATCCCTCAGGACCACCCGGCCCGTGAGCAACACGACACGTTCTGGATCGATGAGAAAGATAAAAATGGTTCGCCATCTATGCTGCTACGCACCCACACCTCGCCCATGCAGGTTCGATTCATGGAGAACCATAAACCTCCAATACGCGTGGTGGTTCCTGGGAAGGTCTATCGCTACGAGGCAACAGACGCAACACACGAGTGGCACTTCCACCAGGTGGAGGGACTCGCGATTGATGAAGGAATCTCGTTCTCGCACCTCAAGGGTACCCTCTACGAATTCGCAAAGCGGATCTTCGGCATAAAACGCAAGATCCGTTTCCGATGCGACTATTTCCCTTTCGTCGAGCCAGGAGCAGAGATGGCTATCGATGACGGTAAAGGCGGCTGGCTCGAGATCATGGGCGCAGGAATGGTGCATCCGAAGGTGCTCGAAGGCGTCGGCGTGGACCCTAAACGCTACACGGGATTTGCTTTTGGAATGGGCGCGGAGCGCATCGCCAACCTGAAGTACGGCATTGAGGACATTCGCTCCTACTACTCTAACGACACGCGCTTTTTGAGGCAGTTTTGACTAGAGCCATGTTCCATCTTTTTAGCTGCGCCCAAGTGGACGGGGATTAGCCTTGAAAGCGCCTCTTTCCTGGCTGTACGACTACGTCAACTTCGACGCAAGTCCCGCGGAGCTAGCCCACCGCCTGACCCTAGCAGGGGTTGAGTCAGAAGGGTTCGAGGTCGTGGGACAGAACTGGAACAACGTCGTCGTTGGGCTCGTGAAGACGATCGCACCTCACCCAAATGCCGACCGACTACGTCTGGTGTCCGTGGATACGGGCTCTGACGTTGAGCAAGTGGTATGCGGGGCGCCCAACGTTGCCGTCGCGCAGAAGATCGCATTCGCCAAGATCGGCGCAAACCTAATCGATGCACATAGTGGCCAACCAGCGACGCTGAAACAGGCGAAGATTAGAGGCGTCGAGTCACGAGGAATGGTTTGCTCCCAAAGGGAACTGGGCCTTTCTGATGAGCACCAAGGAATCCTTGTGCTTCCAAATGATGCTCCTTTAGGGCAACCACTTGCTGACTACATGGGTGACGTGATCTTCGACTTCGCCATCACTCCAAATAGACCCGACCTGCTTTCGATGTTGGGTATAGCGAGGGAGATCGGAGCACTAACCGGACAGGAGGTACGAGAGCCGGACCTTGCATACGTCGAAAACGGCGAGCCAGTCTCATCAAAAACCAGCGTCGAGATTGCCGATCCCGATCTCTGCCCTCGTTACATAGGCGCAGTCATCAGCGGCGTTACCATCGGACCGTCCCCTAGCTGGCTGCAAGCGCGGCTGGCTTCATACGGCTCTCGGTCTATCAATAATGTCGTCGATGTCACCAATTTCGTGATGTTGGAGATGGGGCAACCTCTCCACGCCTTCGACTACGATCGCCTCAGTGAAAATCGAATCGTCGTAAGACGCTCACGTGCCGGAGAGCGCATCACCACCATCGACGCCCAGGAGCACAAGCTCGACAGTGAAATGCTGGTCATTGCGGACGCCCAGCGACCCATAGCTCTGGCTGGTGTTATGGGCAGCGCTAACAGTGAAGTCAGCGAAGCGACCGTGAACGTGCTCTTGGAGTCAGCGAATTTCAATCGGACAAGTATTCGGCGGACCTCGAAGAAGACCGGACTGCGAACCGAAGCCTCGATCCGTTTCGATAAGGGCCTCAACCCGGAGCTGCCCCTCTACGCGGCTCAGCGGGCGTTGAAGTTAATAAAGGAAGTCGCCGGAGGCAGCATCGCTACTGGAGTGGTTGACGTATTCCCCGGCGAATCGCAACGGGTGCCAATCCTTCTGACCGAATCACGAACATCTAGAGTCCTTGGCGCAGAGGTTTCATCAGACGAGGCCTCCGAGCTGCTCTCCAAACTTGGGTTCACTCCCAAGGAGCACGGGGATGGCGCCCTCGAGGTTACACCCCCCTACTGGCGGACCGATATCAGTCTAGAAGAAGACCTGATCGAAGAATTGGTGCGCACTAAGGGATTCGACTGGGTTCCAACGATGAGCCTATCTGGGCGAGTACCTCAGTTTGAGCCGCAGCCGATGATAGCCCTGAAGCAGGTCCTTCGGGACGAATTGCGCTCTCTCGGCCTTACCGAAGTAATCAACTACTCTCTTACTAACCCAAATTATCTTTCAGCGCATGGACTACCCGAATATCTAACCGAGGCTGAGACATCCGTTGAAGACAGCGCAGCCCTCCGGGTAGCAAATCCACTTTCAAGCGAACAAAGCGAATTACGCAGAAGCCTTCGCTACGGAGTGCTCCAGTCCCTAGCCTCTAACATGAATCATCACCAAGACACGTTGCGGCTTTTTGAATTAGGCCGCATTTATCTATCTCGCACCGGAAATTTGCCTGATGAACGCGAACACCTAGCCGGGGCTATCACCGGAATACGACGAGATCCCCATTTAATGGATCCAGAGCCCGGCAACGTTGACTTCTACGACATGAAGGGGATACTCGATGCACTGCTCGCCAAACTGGATATCTTCGTAACCTATGAGCCAGCAAACGATAGATTGTTGCACCCAGGTCGCACAGCGCGCCTCTGCGTAGGTGACAAGGCCATTGGAGTTGTCGGGGAGGTTCACCCGAAATCGCTAGCTGCTTTCAATCTTGGGGTAAACCCAAGCATCTACTTCGAAATCGACCTGGCCTACCTTCTAGAATCGATGCCGGGACAACCGCGGCAGGCCCGAACAATCCCGCGCTTCCCCGGAGCCGTGAGAGACCTCGCTTTAGTACTAGACGAATCCCTGCCCGCTGGAACGGTGCAGTCGATACTCGAGGCTACAGCACTCGTTGCTGAAGCACGATTGTTCGACGTCTACACCGGCGGTAATATCGACACAGGAAAGAAGTCGCTCGCCTATCGAATCGTTTGGCAGTCACCTGGACGCACGTTGACCAACGAAGAAGTCGACAAAGCCCAGAACCGTTTACTACTACGCCTTGCTAAGGAGCTAGGCGCAACGTTGAGGGACTAGGGCTTCAGCCCCTACGGACACACACTCAACGATCTGCAGGCTACGCCAACGACGAAAAGTTGCCTCGTACCAGGCACTACACGAAAACCCATCCCTGCTAGATGTAGACGGCACGTATCGAGCCACCACTCGCATCCAGAACAGTCCCCGTGATCGCTCCGGCCTGATCCGAAGCCAGGAAGGCGACAGCGTAACCGATCTCGCGGGCTTCCACTACCCGTCGAATCGCCCTCTGTTGCGAGAGTCGCCGCTCGGCCTCGCCTACGTCGATACCTTCCTTCTTGGCTTGATTAACAAGCATCTCTTGTACGTAAGGGGTACGCGTCATACCCGGGTGGACAACATTTACCGTCACCCCTTCCGGCCCTAGCTCCTCGGCCAGAGTACGACTCGTGTGCGCCATGGCAACGTTCCGCGCTCCTCCACTGTAGCCTCCAGGGATGCGACCGTTGAGACCAGCAATGTTGATCACCCGACCCCACCCCTGCTTTTTCATATGAGGAGCGACAGCCCGGGAACACCTTAACGCTCCAAGATATTTCACGTTAAGATCCTCGAGCATCCCCTCATCGGTGACAGTAGCTATAGGTCCATTCGCCACTCCGCCAGGCACCCCTGCATTATTTACTAGAATGTCTATTTGACCGTACTCTCGCACTACCCTCTCCACCATCGAATCTACACTTCCAGCTTCCCCCACATCGGCAGTAACTGGGAGGCATCGACGGCCGGTTTGGGATGAGATCTCACCCGCCGCTGCATTAAGTTGTTCGACATTGCGAGCACAGATCGCAATGTCAGCTCCCTCTTCCGCTAACACTTCGGCTATCGCCTTTCCTATCCCCTTGCTACCGCCAGTTACAAGCGCAACGCGGCCTTTTAGGCCTAGGTCCATATTCTCCTCCCATCGATCACGGTGTAGATGCGGCGGCCAGCCTATCCAGCAGACCTCTGCGGGTCAAGTGACTATTGGCCCTAATAAAGCAGGTCAATGACTTCAATTCCATTCTCGGTACAATAACGCATATACATCTCGTATCGAGTAAAGACGTTGTCCTCGTGATCAATGCCACCACTGCCATCAAAGAATTGGAGTACCCCGTCGGTGACGAATAGTGTCGTCATTCCATCCGGTCCGGAGGCCAGAGTATGGATGTCGCCTGGAGGCTCGTATACGAACGTACCGGGAAGCGCCTTCCAGTCACGTTCCAGGTACCACCAACTTCCATGCAAACAATATGCAAGTACCGGGCCTCCGTTGTGACGATGACGACCAAGGCCCGCTCCCGGTTCAACCTTCAAGGCATTGACCCATACTCCGCTTGAGAAATCGAATCGGAACGGTTTGAAAGCTACACCGTCCGCAAGGGGAACCCAAGGGATTCGTTCATCGGCAATGGCACGTTCGGGGTGCATGGGGATCTTGAAGGAATCCATGTTGGTCTCCTAACTGCAGTCCAGTTCAGGTAGAGTATCCGATGTGTTGCGGATAGCAAGCCGTAGCTGCACAACCCAGGTAAGGATATAATCGAAGTGCCGCGGGGGTAGCTCAGTTTGGTAGAGTCCCTGCCTTCCAAGCAGGTCGTCGCGGGTTCGAGTCCCGTCCCCCGCTCCAATCTACATTTTCCTCTTTCATGCAGGCCGGTCAAACCCGTCCTGTAAGGAGGTTCGAGTGGGCGAAGGCAATTTACAGGACAACTATAAGGGCGTGTTCGACGGACGCATCGGTTTTGGTCGACGCCCGGCAGTACTCGTTGTCGACTTCGTAAACGCTTATACCACTGAAGGAAAGCCTCTTTACGCTGCTCCCGTAGTCCACGCGGTCAACGAAACCATAGAGCTCCTTGAAACCGCTCGACGGAATGACGTGCCTGTGATTTATACCCGCGTCATCTACTCGCCAAGCGGGGCCGACGGCGGTATCTTCGTGAAAAAGGTACCGGTTTTACGCAGCATGGTCGAAGGCGAACCCTTGACCGAGATTGTGCCGGAGCTTGCACCAAAGCCCAACGACGTCGGCCGCAAGAAACAATACGCCAGTGCATTCTTCGGCACACCACTGGCTGCCATGCTAACAAGTCTCGGTCTCGATAGCGTCATTCTGACTGGCTGCTCCACCAGCGGATGTATTCGGGCCACCGCCGTCGATGGCATGCAACATGGGTTTCGGGTGATCGTCCCTCGCGAATGCGTGGGAGACCGTCATGCAGGGCCCCACGAGGCAAACCTCTTCGATATCGATAGCAAATATGGCGACGTGGTTTCGAAAGCGGAAGTTCTAGCCTATTTAAATGCCGATCACGGACCAACAGTGCAACCTACAACCGTCAGATTCCAGGAGGCAGGCTCAGGCTGATATCGAGCCCGAGCCTAAGCAACTAGGCCATTGCATTTCGACTTGTTAATTAAGGGCGGAGACGTTGTCACGCAGGGCCACGGCGTGATTCGCGCCGACATTGGCGTGCGCAGCGGGAAGATCTCTGCTCTAATCGACAACGCTGACGGCGTCTCCGCCAACGAAACTTATAACGCCACTGGCCTGCACGTCTTCCCTGGCGTTGTAGACCCGCATGTTCACATAGGACTCGCCGAGGGACTCGCTGATTGGGAGACCGAAACGCGGTCGGCAGCCATTGGCGGTGTCACGACCATCCTGACATATCTGATGTCAGGAAAACCCTACGGGCCGATAATCGAGGAGAACTTGGACGAGGCCTCAAGACAGTCGGTCGTTGATTACGGCTTTCACCTCGTACCTTCAGCACCCATCCATCTCGATGAAATGGGCGAGCACGCCGCACGCTATGGAATTCGGTCCTACAAGTACTTCACTAGCTACCGAGGCGACGAAGGTGCCCATCTCGGCATCCAAGGAACAGACGACGGCTTCATGTACCGCTACTTTGACCAAGTGGCTAACCTTTCTGGCGGTGTGGCAAACGTCCACCCGGAAAACATCGAAGTTGTCTGGGAACTGCGCAAACGGCTATTGGACGAGGGGCGCGACGATCTCAAAGCTTGGGACGAGTCACGTCCCGACTTCGTCGAAGCGCAGAGTGCAGTAGCCGCGGCCTTTTACGCACACGTCACCGAGTGCCCCCTTTACATCGTTCACATAAGCGGCCGTTTGGTATTAGACGAATTGAAAGCCGCCCGGGAGCGCTATGGCAAACACCCTCTCCACATCGAAACCTGCCCTCACTTCCTCACCCATCATGCTGGGATGGAGATAGGCCCTCTAGGCAAGGTAAACCCCCCACTCCGCTCAGAGGATGATGAAGAAGCGCTTTGGGATGGCCTGAAGGATGGATCGATCGACACAGTGGGTTCAGACCATGTGGCACGTAAGAAGGGCAAGAAGCAAGGAAGTATCTGGACCTGCAGTGCCGGATTCCCGGGGAGCGCCACGGTGCTTCCTACCCTCCTCAGCGAGGGGCACCATAAACGCGGCCTTTCCCTAGAACGAGTAGCCGAACTCGCGTGCACAAACCCAGCCCGCATCTTCCATCGCTATCCTAAAAAGGGAACCATCGCGGTTGGCTCGGACGCGGACTTCGCCATCGTCGACCTCGCGCTTGAGCAGGAAGTAACCCACAAATACCTTCAAAGCAATGCTGACTACTCACTGCTCGATGGCTGGTTCATGACGGGCTGGCCGGTAGCCACATTCCTTAGAGGCAGACGAATGGTTGCGGACGGGAAGCTGATCGGACCCCCCGGATCAGGGGTGTACGTCCCCGTCGATTGAATTCGAGAGGAGCACGATGAAAATCGAACCGCCCGTTATTCTTATGGTCATGGATATGCAAAACGACTTTTGTTCTCACGAGGGCGTCTTTGCACGAAACGGCTTTAGCGTCGACGCCATCGAACCTATTGTTCCCAGAATCCGGACTGTGATGGACTCATGCCTCAACTCCCGAATCCCTGTGGTTGCGACCCGGCTCACTGTGCTTGAAGACCTGGACGGAAAGGCGATGGGATTGGGGCATCTTGCTACACTCAGGCCATTCCTAGCAGCCGAGGGTTTCCGCGCAGGTACCTGGGGCCACGACAATATCCCCGATCTTCCAAAGCCGGACTACGCTATACGAAAGTGGGGCTATTCGGCCCTTTACCAGACGGAGTTGGAGAAAATTCTCACGTCACTCGGGGGCAAAACACTCGTTTTCACCGGCATCGCAACAAACGGAGTGGTCGAGGGCACCGCCCGTGACGCCGGCATGCACGGGTTCGACATCGTCACCCTGGGAGACTGCGTAGCGGGTTACAACCAGAAACTCCATGAGGCCTCACTGCTAAACCTCGGCAACATCGGAGATGTGATACCGTCCGAGGAATTCCTTTCCGCGATTCCACGTTTGTGCAAGGTTTAGGCCCAATTCACAACCAGGATCCCCCCTAGCTTCAAACTGTACGCGGTCTCTATTTATTCTTTATACCGTGAGCCTTATTCCTGCCACGCTCAAGCCACCACGAAGGCAAGAGCCGCTTGGCCATGAATGCGAATGAAACATCTCTGCCAGCACGGTGCCGCGCCCCACGAGCTTTACCTGTGAGAATCCGATGGACCTGTTCCGCTACCACAATGGGGTCCGCTCCCTGAAGCGTGACGTAGGTGTGAGAGAGGTCTTGAGCTCGATCCCGCCACGGAGCATACGCTCCTATCTTTTGTGCAGCGAATTCCTCATTTGAACCTAAGATCTGTGTCTTGAATCCCCCGAGTTCTAAGATCGTAACGTCGATGCCGAAGGGCATCACCTCATACCGCAAAGACTCTGCCAAGCCTTCTAACGCATGCTTACTCGCACTGTAGTAGGCAAAAAAGGGCTGAGGACAGAAACCCGAAGTCGAGCTAATCGCGATTATTCGGCCCGAACCACGTTCTCTCATGTGAGGCAGCAACTCCCGGATCACCCGCGCTGAACCGAAAAAGTTGGTGTCGAACAGCGACCAAGCCTCCTCTATGCTCGTCTCTTCGACGGATCCGTGAAGTTGGATTCCTGCATTGGCAACTAGCGCAGAGACGTGGCCAGCCCGACCTAAAACTGTATCAATACAACGACTCACGGATGCCTGCGACCGCACATCCAACTCGACGAAGTCGACGCCAGGCAAAGCTTGAACGGCGGATGGATTTCGGCTTGTCCCAAATACTATGAAACCCCGTTCAGCCAGAAAACTGGCAGTGGCTCGGCCCACTCCCTCGGAGGCACCCGTAATCAAGACGACCGGTTTTGACGCCATCTGAATCGCCACTTAGTACCGACTAATCAGCAAAGGCCGGATTCCGTTTCTCCCTGGAAGCGTTGAATCCTTCCCTAGCGTCGGGAGATGTCCCGAGGTACTCCAAAAAGTACCGGATCTCATTGTTTACGCCCTCGCGAATGGGCTGGTGGAGCCCGTGAAACGATGCTTTCTTCACAAAGCCGAGACAATCGCGGGACTTTTCGCGTAGATGCGAAACGATGCTCTCAACCGCGGCATCTAACTCCCCTAGGGGAACGGACCGCAACGCAATCCCATAGTCAACAGCCTCCTGACCATTAAGCCATCGACCTGTATAGATAAGTTCTAACGCTTTCTGCCAGCCCAGCTTGCGAGGCGCTCGTTGGGTGGATCCTCCACCGGGCATCACTCCAAACGCCGTGTGGTTGTCACCGACTTGAGCCTCGTCAGCCACAACAACTAGGTCGCAGCAAAGGATCAACTCGAACCCACCAGCCCTTGCAAGCCCATTCACCTTGCCGATTACCGGAATCGGCATCGACTCGACGTTGAGCAACATTTGGTTGATGGTTTCCAGGAAGTACCTGAACTTTATGTTCTGTTCGTCACCAAAGGCCTCGGTAAGTAGACCGAGATCGGCGCCGACGCTGAACGCTCGCCCCGCCCCTGTTACTACCAGGGCCTTAATACTAGCGGTGCCACGGATCTCCTCCAGCGCTTGATTGATCTCTCCCATCATCTCAAAGCTGATCCCGTTCAGCACCTTCGGACGGTTGAGCGTTAGGGTGGCAATTCGATCCGATTTGTCGAGAAGAATCGTACGGTAGTTCACAAAAGCCTCCTTATAGAGATACTGTCGACCCAGAACTAGACAATCGCGATGGCCCCGACCTGAATGACAAGCTCGGGGCGTGGCAGTCGGTGAACCACTATGCCCGTAGCTGCCGGGAAGTGCTCACCGAAAACATCTTTCCGGACCAACTGCACATCACGGTAAGAGTCGAGCGCAGTGGGCGGAATGTACTCAACTGTATAGACGATGTCCGAGAGCTTGATTCCTGCAGCACTACATACTTCAGTAATATTGCTGTACGCCTTTTTCGCCTGGGCCGCCATATCATAGCCAGCGACAACACTTTCGCCGGTCCGGTGATCGATCGCCGATTGTGCCGACAGGTAAACGAGGTTGCCCGCTCGAACCGCGGGAGCTGCACCAATACTTTCATAGCTTTTGTCCCAGCCGGGCACGTGAATCTCTTCACGGTGGCTCCCAACCACGGCGGTGGCTTCAATCTCATGATGAGCCTCTGGTTGTAGCAACCGGTGGGCCACGACCGAGGTGACAGCCGGACGGTTTGGTTCTGTGGCACTCCGACGATTCTCAATAAGCCGATCAGATCCCAGTTGAGCATGTGGGGCGACATATTCGGTCACATTAATAAGACTACTCGCTGAGGTGCCTGCCGCTCCAAGTACCTTTTCAATGGCTCCGTAGGATCGCGCTGCCTGTGCGCCAGTGTCGGTATCAAATCGTTGCCGCTGCCCTGGCTCGGACCCCATGATGCCCGAAAGCCAAAGTTTGTCACCTACCTGCACGGCCGGCGCAAAAGTGTAGTCCCGATACTGTTCAAACTCTGGACCATCTGGCTGAATAGCTTTCTTAGCACCGCGGGCCGCAATTACATTCACCTCAACATACGCATCCGGTCGCACCAAAGCGTGAATGAGCACCCCCGTCGAAGCCACGGGCGTATCGCCGAGGTAGCGTTTACGAACCTCAGCCGTCTCCCGATACTTAGGTAGTCCCTGTGGGGTGACATAATCGATTGTCCGAACGATATTTTCGAAGCCCAGTCCTGCTGCTTCGAGTATGACACCGATCTTCTGATAGGCGATGTCCATCTGCTCTACGATGTTGCCTTTGCACATCACCCGCTTCTTCTCGGCATCGTAGGCACTCGCAGTGTGCCCTGACACATAGACTAGATCATCCGTCTGGACGGCGAGTGAAAAGGTATAGCGCCGAAGATCAAGCCATGGGAACTTCTCCGGCGGTACGGTGACCAAGGTTCCTGTCACTAGTGATCCTCCCGTGAGCAGATTTGTTCGCGGCGTAAGTGTAGGCAACAGCGCTTGGTGTGTCCACGACCTCCAAACTTATTGACATCTATACGGGACGGTTCATAGAATGCGGCGCTCTCAGAGGGGGTAAGACATGGCGACAGGGTCGGGTGAAGATCTTTTGACCAAGCTGCAAAGCTACGCTGGGAAGGAGTTCGTCTTCAGATCGCCAGATCCTATCGGGGCCGCTGCCATACGCCAGTACTCGCTCGCGGTAGACGACTTTAACCCAATGTATCGAGACAAGAAGTTCGCCGATTCTCATGGAATGCGCGACGTCATGGCCCCACCGACACTAGTCCCTGACACATGGGCCTACTTCGACGGGGACATGGACGAACGCGGCGAGCTGCTCGGCCGAGCTGAGCTGCGAGAACTTTCGGGGCTGCGAGCAGCAAACGAATACGAGTTCTTCCAGCCGGTACACCCGGACGACATCATCACCGCTACATGGCAGGTCAAGGATGCGGTTGAGCGCACAGGACGCGCCGGCCGAACCATTTTCCAAGAGTTCGAGGCCCACTTCACCAACCAACGAGGCGAGTTGCTCGCCATCAGTCGCGAGACTATGTTCCACCCCTTGTAAAACAATCCATGCTGTACGAAGACACCATCGCGGGTACCGAACTTGCCCCCATTACCACCGAGCTCACTCCTCAACGGATGATGGCATACGGCGCGTCTACGTGGGACTTTATTCGCCTTCACTATGACGACGCTTACGCTAAGGAGAAAGGATTCAAGGCACCATTCGTTGACGGACAGATGTACGGAGCCCTGCTAGCGCGACTTGTCCAGGACTGGGCGGGTCCGGAAGCTTTCCTCACCAAGCTGAGCTTCCGCAACCGAGCCATGGCTTTTGCTGGCGAATCCGTGACCTGTAAGGGCACCGTCGTGAGTAAGGAGCTCAAGGGTGATCTGCGACTCGCCCACTGCGAACTGTGGGTCGAGAACGCAGATGGGGTTCGGGTTGTAGACCAAGGGAAGGCGGTCGTGAGGCTGCCGCACGCCTAGAAGACGACTTTTGTCTCCACCAGCTCTTCCTGACGCTGGACGTTAACGCCCAGCAAATCTCCCAAAACTTCTTCGTTATGTTCACCGAGCAGTGGGGCTCGCCCTCGGATGGAGCCCTGGGTCACACTCAACTTGTGGGGAATCCCGTAGAGGGGTTCGGAGCCCAAAATAGGATGGTCGGTGTCGACGTAACATTCACGCGCTTGCAGATGCGGGTCCAAGAAACGTCCCTGCTGATCAAGACAAGGAGTCGCCGCGACCCCACGCTCTTGTAGCGCCTCCGTTACTTCATACTGGGACCGTCCCCTGGTCCAATCGCCGATCTTTGCATCAAGCTCGGCACGC
>CAZUGG010000171.1:0-6640 GCA_964619905.1 uncultured Dehalococcoidia bacterium | reverse complement strand
CCCTGCCTGCCTACCATAGGTGGTCTCCCGTCGGTTTCGTAAACTGTATCCTCGGAGTAAAGAGCCGCGGTCGCCTCTGGATTCCCCGTGTCGACGGCGGGTCCGTAGGAGTTCATTAGGTTAATTATTTGAAGCTCGTCTTCCAATGTTTGGATACGGGTTTCTAGCTGAGAGAGCTTGACTTCTATTGCGTTTGGCATAGGTTAGATCCTTCAGGTAAATGACTGCTGGTGGCCGTGCACCTCACGGAGTCCTTCGACCAATTGTCTGTGCGCGTTTTTGTTTCCTAGCACTCGCGAGCTACGCTTGGCTACTTTCCAATCTCCATCCTTGCTGCGCACTAGGGCCCAACGATTAAGACCGAGGCGGAATAACCTGAAGCGATTGCCTTCGGTTTGTTTACGGTCGCGGTGGTAGATTCGAGAATAGCCGACTGCGGAAGCGCCATCCTTGTTCACATGGACGACTATTGGGCCGATTGTGTGGGCACAATTGGGGAGCAGGCGTTGGTGAGCGGCCCCTAAGACGAGATCGTTAACGATTCCTTCTCGATTGTTGATAGTTACAGGGCTGCTTCCCCCCGTAACAAGGGGGCCAATATCGTACTCTGCGTCGTTTGTAAATGTATCTGCGGTTGCTTCGGGATTTCCGGTATCGACGGCCAGTCCGTAGCGGACGAGGACGTTTCGTATGGAGAGTTCGTCCTCTACTCGTCCTACCCGTTGTTCTAAGGCTTGCAAGCGACTCTCGATGTTGGCCAAGCGCACACCTCCTCGCTTCGAGAGTGGCGGGAGTATAGCACGGTGTTGTGAGGCTGCTAGTAAGCGCCTTCACGGGGGCTGGAAAGATAGTCTGAACCAGTGTTCTACCGGAGGATGAGCTGTGGATTGCCCGTGACAGAAAGTTTCCTCTGGCGCAACGTTGTTTGCAGCTTCACTTGTAAGAGTTAGTTAGAATGACGATGAGTGTTAGACGGGCCCTTAGCTCAGTGGTAGAGCAGTCGGCTCATAACCGATCGGTCGTTGGTTCGAACCCAGCAGGGCCCACCAAACAAAATATCTGGCGGTGTGGATCAGTGGCTATGGCGGACATTGGCACGAACTCGATGGACTCCTAATTGCTATGGCTCGCTTTGAATTACATCAGTCGCTCAAGGCTGCCTACGATGGTTATTACGCAGACGGCGCCCACGCCGAGTGGCGCCGCTTGGGGGCCGTCGACAAAGTGCGCAATATCGTTGATCTGTGTGGGGACGAACCACACGGCTCGCTGCTCGAGATTGGTGCCGGAGAGGGGTCGGTAATCCGTCGCCTCGCTGATATAGGCTTTGCTGAAAGACTTGAGGCTCTCGATGTGTCCGTGTCCGCGGTCGATGCTATAGGTCGGCTTGGCATAGACGGCTTGAAGGCACAAGTATTCGATGGCTATTCCTTGCCATACGGAGAAGATGCCTTTGACCTCGTCGTGATGACCCACCTCGTCGAACACTTGGAGTACCCAAGACGCCTCATTTATGAAGCATCTCGGGTTGGCAAGGCTCTATTTATCGAGGTGCCGTTGGAGCACACGGTTCGTATGCCAAGGGACTACCGGCCGTCTGTCGTTGGCCACATCAACTTTTATAGTGACAAGAGCATTCGTCGCTTAGTGCAGAGTTGTGGGCTTGAGATAGTTTGCCAGCGGATTACAAATCCTCGCTCCGCAGTCTTTTGTTATCGCCTCGGCTCATGGGGCTTGCCGATTTGGGCAGTGCGAGAGACCGTCATGAGAGTAGCTCCAGTGGTGGCGAAGTCTCTATTCACTTATCATTGTGCGATCCTTTGCAGGCAGCTCGCAGAGGGCAAAGGCTTGATGGAGGCATAGAGTGCCAGACCCAGGTCGCGTACCCGACAACATGGTCCACGTTGTTCAACCCGCCCACTGGCGAGCGGGGTCGGCCTTATATGTCGAACCTTACAGGTGTCACACGTCGCTGACGGGACCTAACCATGACGATGCGGTTCGTCGGGAAACAACCTTGATTGATGCCCGCCTGACCCCGTGGACGTTTCCGGAGGAGAAAACGACCCGGCTCCCTCTCGACCAGGACTAGGGTGGGGTACGGCAACAAAGTTTTCGTAGCTCGGTTTCAAGGGCGTGCTAGACTGCGCCTGCGTGTGTCTGGAGGCGTGCTCCCTATCTTATGGCCGAGCCAGCTTTACCTTCCAACCCTACTGCGCAAGGTACTCGGCCAACTCGTTCAACTTCTCCCTTCCGCGACACGTTCCAGTCGCTGAAGGTCCAGCAGTTCCGCCGCTACATGGTTTCGTTTGTGGGGAGCGGTATTGGGTTCCAGAGTATGTTGGTTGTCACAGGCTGGCTTGCCTGGGACTTAACACGTTCCGAGTTCATGCTTGGTGCCGTCCTGCTGATGAGCGGCATTGCGCAGGTATTCATCGCGCCGATCGGCGGCGTCGTCGCAGACCGGATTTCCCACAAACCCATCATGGTTGCGATGCAGGGCCTCATCCTAGCCAACGGGGTTGTTCTGGGCATCCTGGTAGCGACAGACCAGATCGCAACTTGGCATCTATTCGCCAGTTCAGGCTTCTTTGGGGCTGCCAACAGCATGCACATGCCCTCGCGTCAGTCGTTCGTCTTCGAGATGGTGGGCAAGGAGCATCTTGCGAATGCGTTAGCCCTTAACGCTGGGGCAATGAGCTCCATGCGGCTGATTGGGCCCGCAATTGGTGGTGTGATGATCGCCCACCTGGGAGCGGAAGCCGTTTATTTCACCGTTGCGGGGGGCTACGTGCTCTCGATCACTGTCCTCACGCTGTTCATAAATGTCCGTAGAGCCCACATTGAGGCCCCTGTTGAAGGTCCTCTCACCGCATTCACTCAGGGCGTCACCTATCTTTTGCGAGAGCCGGTATTGAAATGGTTGGTGATAGGTCTTATGGGGGCGACTCTTATAGGGTTGCCTTTCCGGGAGCTGCTACCGGCTATTGCTGATGTGTTGGGTCAGGGTCCGGAAGGCGTCGGTTTGCTGCTGAGCATGGCAGGTCTCGGCGCATTATGCGGTAGTCTGGCCATCGCTGCCTGGTCGAATATGACTGGTAGAGGCCGTGTTTATATTGCGAGTGGCTTCTTCTGGGGTGGCGGGGTGATTCTTCTTTCTGTCATGCCGAATCTGGCCGGCGGGATGGCGGCGATGATTCTTCTCGGTGCCATCAGCGCTAACTACAACACCCTCAATAGCATTTTGGTCCAAACGAATGTGGAAGAGGCGTACCGGGGGCGGGTACTCAGCTTTTTGATGGTGATGTTCGGGTTACACCTCGTAGGTGCCGTGATCATTGGCGTGATAGCAGAATACATAGGGATTCGGTGGGCTTTAGCCGGCTCCGGGGTCGCAATGGTCCTGTTCGTCACTTATCTCGGCTTTGGGCGTAGCGAAATCCGGCGACTGGATTAGTAGTTTTCCAGGCTGTGCGGCCTGGTAGATTCCCTTATCCGTGCCAATCCCTACCTAACCTCGGCTCAAATATCTGCGGGCGGGATCAAGTCACCTCTCGCTAGTTAATGGCCGTACCGGTAATGCGCTCGCATAGAAGTTTGTGGTGGGCGGCTAAGACGCCAAGCTAACCGAAACAACTATGAAACGCGTTTCCTGAATTGAACTAAGGAATGTATTGACATCTTAGGTTGAGATTGGTATAAATTGGCGCAATTAGGCCACGTATAGGTATGAAATGGGAAAAAGGGCCTAAATTTTGACATTAGGGATTGGTTATTGCTGCTAGGTACTTTTGAAGGTCGAGTGGATGCCCAAGGCCGAATCGTGGTTCCTCAGAAGTTCCGCGATGCTGTGCAGGGCGGTATGGTCCTGGCCCGCGGCGCTGATGGGTGCATCGTGGTCTATCCGCCGGTTGAGTGGAGTGAAGAGGCTGGGCGTGTGGCGCGTTTCTCGCGTTATGACCGAAACGCGCGCTTGATGCAGCGCTTGACTTTCTCCGGGGCATTCGAAGCTACTCCTGATCGTCAGGGACGAGTTGTTGTGCCGCCGAACCTAAGGAGCTTTGCCGGGCTGGATGTGAATCAGCCGATCGTGATTGCAGGCCAGAACTCCTATTTTGAAGTCTGGTCTGCCGTTGGTTGGGATGAACAGTTAGGTCAACAGCAGAACCTATCCGATATAGCAGAAAGTCTGGAGAGAAACAGTGTCCAGTCGTGAGCGAAGGCCTCATGAGCCGGTCCTTGCGGCCGAGCTCGTTGCAGGGCTGGACGTCAAAGCTGGAGGCCGATATGTGGACTGCACTTTGGGTGCAGGTGGGCATGCCATGGCGGTTCTAGCAGCGAGCGCTCCCAGCGGACGCCTTCTTGGGATAGACACCGACGAGAGTGCGTTGACTTTGGCAACGAAATGTCTCCAAGCGCAGGCGCCCTCTCTGCAAACGGTACGTGGCAACTTCGCTGATGTGAGGGATATCAGCACGAGTAAGGATTTCCTCGACGTTGATGGCGTTTACTTCGACTTGGGCCTTTCCTCGATGCAGCTCGATTCTGCTGACCGTGGCTTCAGCTTCTCTATGGAGGGGCCGTTGGACATGCGGTTTTCGGCCAGGCAGTCGATGACGGGTCGGGATGTGGTGAATAGCTATCCTGTGGATCAGCTAGCTGGCGTTCTTTGGAAGTATGGAGAAGAACGCAAGAGCAGGACAATCGCGCGACGAATCGTCGCGCGTCGGCCAGTCGAAACAACGACTGAGTTGGCCAGCATAGTAGCTGCTGCCTATCCGAAGGGCCACCATCGCATCCATCCGGCAACTCGTACCTTTCAGGCCCTCCGTATGTGCGTTAATGATGAGCTTAAGAGCATCGAAGAAGCCCTGAGGGGCACTGTTGATGTACTTAAGCCTGCGGGGAGGGTAGCTGTTATTAGTTACCACTCTTTGGAGGATCGCATCGTCAAGCGTTGGTTTCGAGATGAATCGGCAAGTTTTGTGCATGTCCCTAATGCCCCCGGAGGCGGTCACGAACGAGTTCCGTCATTGGAAGTTATTACGCGGCGCATTATCAGGCCGAGCAAGGTTGAAGTGACCCGTAATCCCCGCAGCCGCAGTGCGAAACTTCGTATTGCGAAAAAGGCTGACAAATCGCAGGAGCACCGTCCTGAGGCGTAGAGGAGAGTCGCATGAGTAGAGACCCAGAAGTTGTGATTGCTATCGACGCTGGTAGTTCCGCTATTCGTGTGCTTGGTGCCCAGGTCACTCTAGACGGGGGTCTCGAGCTCTTAACTTTCGGTCAGTCGGCCTCGCTGGGGATCAAACGGGGCCTCGTTGACGACGTTGACGAGGCCAGCTACGCCATTAGGACAGCGCTCGAAGACGCCGGCCTTGAGGCGAGACTAAACAATGCTGTCGTGGTCGCCGGTATCACGGGTAAACACATCAAGTCGTTCAGCACGATGGGTGAAGTTAAGGTAGGCCGCAACGACGGGATGATCACCGAGAAAGATGTGACCAAGGCACGTGACGCTGCTCGGGCATTTGCTGTTGATACTGGAGCTTGGATGCTACACAACGTGCCTGGAGGTCTTCGCGTAGATGGCTATCGTTGTCGTAGGAGCCCAATTGGCATGCAAGGCTCCACGACTCATGCGGAGACGCACATAGTCACCGCCAATCAGGAATCCGTCGAGGCTCTCCGGCGCGCCAGTCAGATGGCCGGGATCGACGTTGATGCGTTTCTTTCGGGCGCGGTGAGCGCGAGCCGAGCCGTAGTGAGCCGAAGCGAGTTTGAGATGGGTGTCGTCCACTTGGATATTGGTGCCGGCACTACGGATGCAACGGGTTATTTCGAGAATGCTTTGCTGCATACTTCTTCCATTCCAGTAGGTGGCAATCAGTTGGCCAATGACATTGCGACTGCACTAAACACCTCTTTCGCCGTTGGTGAGGGGGTGCTCCACGATCATGGCGCAGCGTATTCAAAGGGTGATGCCCTCCAAGAGGAGATAACCATCCCGTGCTATGGGATGAGTGGCTACCGCCGTTTCCGCCGCGCCTATTTAATTGAAGTGGTCAGGCTCCGCATGGCAGAACTCTTTCAGCTTGGATGGGCGGCTGCGATGGGTTCCTGGCCTCAACAGCAGAGGCCAGCCAGTCTCGTGATTAGTGGTGGGGTGGCAGCCCTTCCAGGTATTGCTGAGCTGGCTACGGAAGTGCTAGGCGTGGTCGCCCGGGTAGGTGAGTCAGGCGATGACGCGATCCTTCTACGTGAGGAAGAGCCACTGCTGGAACTGCGGGGACCGGCCTATGCATCCATTTTGGGTTTGTTAAGGACGTACAGGGACCCTAATTTCGGTCCCGTGCGGAGGCGCCAACTTGAGCAATCAGGAGGTTCACGCCTCTTGGCGCAACTGCAAGGCCTCAGGGCTTGATCTGATCGGAGAGAGAGCAGGGGCTCAACCTTGCTGGAAGCGGATGAGTTAACAGCGGAAGTATCAAGAGCCGAAGGGAGCGAGTTTCAAATGAGTTCACAGCCACAGTTCGAGGGTTTAGCTGACGTCAATGTTGTTGGTGTCGGTGGCGGCGGATGCAACGCGGTAGCGCGGATGCTGAACGAGCAGATATACGGAGTTAATTTCGTATGTGTC
>CAZUGG010000170.1:0-12079 GCA_964619905.1 uncultured Dehalococcoidia bacterium | reverse complement strand
TTCAAGCGGCTACTCGTCCATTATAGCCACGGCGGTCCTTCCGTCGCCCAACACCGATGGTGCGCCCGCGTCAATTCCTCATCAAGAAAAGAGAAAGCCACCAGCAGAGTGCCAGCGACTTTCTCTTTTAAACTCTAGGGTGGGGTGGGCGAAGGGACTCGAACCCTCGATCTCCAGGGCCACAACCTGGCGCCTTAGCCACTTGGCCACGCCCCCCAAGGTCCAAATTCGGCCGTTTAGTAAATGTATCTGACAGTTGATCAACAGGGCAGCTTACCGTGCTTGAGCCGATTATTGGAACGGTCTCTTAAGCAGCACCCATTTTACGTTTAGGAGCTATCACTGCTAGCAAGTCCCCCACGAGGATGTTCCGCTCCATCGCATGTCGCAATGGGGTGTTGGGGTTAACACGATATACGTTTCGCCGACCTTTGCGCCTTCGGTCAATATATCCGCCTTCGACCAGCTCGCCGACTATCTTTAACGTGGTACGTTCCGTAATACCAATAGCAATCGCTATCTCGCGTGCTGTACTTTGCGGGTGCTGTGCGATCCAGCTTAGAACTAGAGCGTGATTCGTAAGGAACTTCCAATCGGAGCCCGCTGCTTTCATTTCTGCCACCACCCCCTCCGGTGATTCCCCCAGCCTCTACCCAGCTTCCTCGGCCAAGATTATATCACCGACCGAACAGGTTCATCAAGCCTCAATCTCGCCCCTTAAAAGCATCGCTACTCTGACAAACACTCTAACCAAAACGCTAGAAACATAGTCCGATTAGCGATTTCTGATTTCATGCACGTTAATTCAGATAAAATGACTACACAGTTTATTCAGACCGAATCGAGCACAAACTGCACCAAGGTCCGGACTGGTACTCCACTTGAGCCTTTGGGTATATAACCAATCGTCGACTCTGATCTCGCAGTTCCAGCGATGTCCAGGTGCACCCATGGTGTCTTCTCGCTAAACTCGGCCAGGAAAAGCGCAGCAGTTATAGAACCTGCACTACGTCCACCTGTGTTCTTCACGTCTGCCACTTCGCTCTTGTTCTGGGATTTATACTCGTCGAACAAAGGTAGCTGCCACATCTTCTCCCCGGTAACGCGTGATGCCTTTAGGAGGCGATCAAGGGTACGCTGATTGTTCGTGAAGGCTCCCGTCGCAACCTTGCCTAACGTCACCAAAATCGCCCCTGTCAGAGTCGCCACGTCAATCATCGGCGAGAGACCGATCTTGTTGCCGTAACACAGCGCGTCAGCGAGCAATAACCTTCCCTCCGCGTCCGTATTGTCAACCTCAATCGTTTTCCCGTTAAGCGCCGTCACAACGTCCCCAGGCTTTTGGGCGGTGCCAGATGGAAGATTCTCTGCTGCAGGCACCAGCCCCGTGACATTAATCCTGGGCCTAAGCACGCCAATCGCGTGCATGGCGCCGATTACAGCGGCACCCCCCGACATGTCCGTCTTCATTTCGGCCATGCCACCTGCAGGCTTCAGGGAGATCCCTCCAGAGTCGAATGTGACGCCTTTCCCCACAAGTCCAATCGTCTTCTGCGAAGAAGGGTGGCCAACATACTTCAGGATGATGAATTTGGGCGGTTGAGCACTGCCTCTGGAAACTCCTAACAGCGCCTGCATTCCCTGGCGCTCCATCTCGTCCCGATCTAAAATCGTTACGTCGAGGCCTACCTCTTCGGCCACCTTAGCGGCCCTGCTAGCCATGTCTGTTGGCGTCATGTGATTTGCAGGGCTATTGCTCATGTCACGAGCTAGCATGACTCCATCAGCGATAGCGCGGCCCCGATCGATCCCGGTTCGAATTGAAGCAAGATTTTTCCTCTTCGGCTCGACAATGCTGAGCTCCCTCAAAACTTCCTTCTTGGATGCCTTGCCCGGCCGCTGATACTCGTAGAGTCCCAGCACAGATCCCTCCGTTACGGCCTGAGCGATGTCCTCAGTCGATAAGTTCGTTGATCCAGCATCCGGGAGAACCACTGCCATCTTCTTAGCACCAATGCCCCTCATGGCTCTCGCAACAATTGCGAACACTCTCCTCGGGACATCTAGATCGAACGTCCGTTTACGACCGAGGCCTACGACTGCAACGCGCGAAGCCGGTACCTGTCCGAAGACGTGTATCACCGTGACCTGCCCCAAAGTTCCCTTAATCTCTCCTCGCTTGATCAGCTTCGTTATGGCCCCGTCAAGCACCTCATCCAAGGCTCCAACGGCCCCTACCGGTTCTTCAACGTTTTGAAAGAGACCCGCGACGATCGTATCAGCGCGTACCTTCAGGATATCCTTAGCGACAGTCTTCACTTGCATTTGGAGCCCCCTACTAGGATTGCTCTCCTGTATTAATCTGATTGCCATAGTCGGTAACAACACATAAAAGGGGCTTGCGAAAATCTTGCAACAACAAAGTCAGACCAGTACTAACAGCCACCTCAAGACCGGATTGCAGTTGCCACGCAAGGTTTAACAGCCCGGAATCTGGACCAAACGAAACGACAAGCACCACACTAGAAGAGCCCGCTGAGGGCATTCCGAGTCTGGATGCTTGCCGTCGCCTTGTAATCATTGCTGCTTCGCCCTACGCGAGACTCGAGCAAAGCCGGTGCAAGTAAAAGGAGCACCGCAAGCACCGTAGACAACAAGAGCGTCGGCAAGCCCATAGAGCCCGACATATTCTGGGCTGCTACGATAAACGCCACCGGCGCTGCCGTCATAAGCGCTCCAATCTTTAGTGCTCGTTTTCTCGCTCTAACGAACAAAACTGGCAGCCCAGCGAGAGCAAGAAATGCCAGAGCCACCACACCATCCGCGCCGGGGTCGAAGGACGCGCGTTCGTACGTCAACGCACCCCCCGAGAATTGAAGCGAGAGGAGCCACCGTACAGCGAAGGGAATAGGCAAGAGCATCAGTGAGGCATAGGTCCAATCCAGACGTACAACTTTAACCACCGCGGAAGCCACCAGCCAAAGGGCGAGCGCGACATACACCGCAAGCCCCACGAGAACCCACAGGGACAATATCGGAATCCCACCACCGAGCACGGTGGAGAAGTCTCGCCAGAACCCGCCGACAGCGATGAAGCCCGAGGCAACGGGGATTACCAGCGAGAACCCGGCCCACGGGTACATCCACAGGGGCTTGCCTTTCCACCACCCAATCAAAGTAAAGATGACGCTGACAGCCATGAAAACAGCAAGCCAGGCCAAGGAAGTCCAAAGATGCAACGCGAACAAGAACGATACGGCAAGATACGGCAAACTTGCTAAGGCTGCATCTAGCCAGGTGCCTATGCTATGAACCCGGTACATCTCGTGGGCAACTAGGAGCGGTGAACCGAATGTCCTCGTAGCCTCTTCGACTGCTTCAGCGCGGGGCCGGCCTCCATCTTCGAACTCTTGAACACGGTCCTCCAGGTGGGTATACAACTCACGGAGCACCTGTTTTTCGCGCAACGGATTCAGCCGAAGGTGGATACTAATCTGTTCCAGATACCGAACAAGTCCTGGAATCATGACGATGTCGCGGCTAACTGGCGGGCGCCAATACCATGGACACGGCCCTGGAGAACCCAGCCCACTGACTTACTTTCGACTCGAGAGCCAAGTGCCCCTTATCGGTCAATGAGTAGTACCTACGTTTCTTGCCCAAAGAAGAAGCCATCCACCTACCTTCGATCAGTCCATCCTTTTCAAGGCGGTGCAGGGCCGGGTAGAGTGTCCCTTCCTTGAAGTGGAAATAGCCCCGGCTCCGACTCTCCAGTTCCTTCACGAGCTGATAACCATACATCGGCGTATCAGCCACAAGCGCCAGGAGGAGCGATTCCGTATTCCCCTTGAGCAATTCCTTTGGGTATTCTATGTCAGTCCTACCCTTCCGTGACCAGCAGCGTGGAGATACGATAGTCAGCGGTTCCTCGTCCGTCAACTAACTTAAGCCTGGGCCGGAGCGGCTTGTACCTGTCTTGTGCAACAATAGTGTCGGTGCAACTACTTTCACAATCTTTGATGGCACACTCGACGGACCCGAAGAGACTCGATGATTAAGACCAACTTGTTGCATCCAGGTTGCTCGCGTGTCGGAGTGGCCATGTTGCTGGCGGCCCTGGCTGCCGGATTCATCACCAGCTGCGGTGGGGATTCTTTGCCCCCCAAGAAAGAGCTTCATACCCGAGTATCCGCACTAGAGACCGAGGTTCTCCAGAAGAATTCCGAGATCGAAGCGAGGAATTCCCAAATCCACGAGATCGAAACTCAGCTAACCGAAATACGGGGTCTTCTAAACCAACGAGAGGCCGATCTCCTGAAGTTGCGGGAACAGGTACAGGTTAGATTACCGGCTGAGTCTGCTTTTGTCGGGATTCCGGACTCCGAACGGTTTGGTGACCAGATCGAAGCCGACCGACTCCTCCTGGTCGAAATGCGTAAAAAACTCCCCGAGGACAAGAATGAGGCCATCGCATTCTGGGACAATATCAAGGGATTATCATCAGTTGCGGACCCATCTCTCGTAGCCAGGGCTAACTCGGTAATCAGCTCGCTTCCAGCCTATTTCAGATTCCTCGAGACCGATTTCTCGAGCCGACAAGAGGCTGTGCTCACCTTCCAACTCACAGGTGCATCCGAATACCAGGTAGCGACCGACAAATTCTGGAAGGCTTTTGCGCTGTCTTTGATCGAACGTCTTGATATCGTGTCTGCAAATTTAGAGTCCTGACCTGGTCCATCCAAGGAGCACAAAATGCGGCTTGCCTGGCCGATCTCCTCGCGTCTGATCAACCTTGTCCCAATTCTCGCTCTCGCCATAGCGATCTTTTTGTCGTCGAACGAAGGGTTGATTTCCTCGGTCCAAGCCGAGTACGACCCATCAGAAGACCAGCGTATGGATGGAGTCGAACATTCGGGCTATATTTTTAGGCTCGACGGCAACCCCTCACGCATCTTCAAGCCAGAAGCAGTTTGGGACACAGTTACCGGGCTCATTGGACTGGAACTCGACCCTCGATTCGAGGGGGATTCTGGAACTTCCATAGTAACCTCACTTGAGGCACCGACCCGACAGGGTGCAGGTGGTGCACTCGTGCCCTTCCGCGATCCGGCACCCGCATTCAGCCGCAACATCCTCGTCACACGCGACTTCAGCAACAGTCCCGTCCAGACTGAACCCCACATCGCAGTTAACCCCAATGACCCAGACCATTTAGTGATCGGTGCGATCGACTTCAATTTCCCGACGGTCGTCGCTTATGTCACGTTTGACGCCGGGGAGAATTGGGAAGGACCATTTCAGACTCCTTATCTCCGGGACGACATAACGGGAGCAGGCGACCCCGTGGTCGGCTTTGACCGAGATGGCAACGTTTATATATTGTCGATCTCCCTCGGCTTAGAGGAATTCACTGTTGGCAACACGATCGGCCTAGCAGCGGTGTCATCAATCCAGATCGCCAAATCTCGGGACGGCGGCTTCAACTGGGAAGACCCTATTCCAACGTCGCGGAGCATCGTCGATACGAACTTGACTCTGGATCAAAACCTGCGCGCACGCGGCAGCGTCGACGTGTCCTTCTTAGACAAACCATGGATTGCAGTAGGTCCCGATCCAGAAAACCCAGGTTCAGACATCATTTACGTGACCTATATCCGCTTCAACGTCATCAATACAGTCCTCTACTCAGACGAACTGCCCCTCCTATCTTCAGGAGAAGTCCAAAGCACCGTACAACTAGTTCACTCCTCGGACGGTGGAACAACCTGGTCCGATCCGATTGATGTAAGCCCTACGGTGCGACGGGTCGCGGGCGACGCGCCCGTACCTGGTGCGGCCAACGCTGTTGGTCTCAAACGAGTGGTCCAAGGGGCATCACCTCACGTCGGCCCGGACGGGACCGTTTACGTCACCTGGTTAGACTCGACAGATGACGAGTCGCAGGAAGGGCTAGCGGAAATCTACATAGCCCGTTCTGACGATGGACAATCCTTCAACGATCCAATTCGGACTGTGGTCATGCGTGAGGTCGGCTTTACCCCGAGAACCGCTAGCTTCCGGTACTGGGCGTCGGCCTTCCCTCAGACTGCCGTCGGCCCCGATGGAGCTATCAATATCGTTTACGTGGGTCTGAATTCTAGTGCCCCTGTGGACGACGGCGATGTGTATTTCATCCGTTCTGAGGATCACGGTGAAACCTGGTCTCGGCCCGCAACGCTTGGTGGAGACAGAGGAACCGGCTTGCAATTCTTCCCGGCCATTGACGTGGACAACGAGGGTGACATCCACGTCATGTGGGGCGACATGAGAGATAGCCCTGAACAGGCTCGTTACCACATTTACTACACCCAGTCCGAAGACAACGGCAAGACTTGGGGCTTCGTCGACGATCGACTGAACATCCGATCCCCGGACGCGCGCGTTACCGACTTCCCTTCTAACCCCAACAAAGGTTTTCCGCAGGGACAATTCATAGGCGACTACTTCTCAATCGCCGCCGGCGACAACGACGTCTTCCTAGTGTGGCCCGACACTCGGCTCGGAGAGTTCGGACCGTTCAACCAAAAGATCGGCTTTGCTCGCCCTCAAGCGATCCCTGCTCATGAGATAATAATAACCCCGCCGGCAGGCCCAGGCGGTCAACAGGTCACAGTTCAAGGGTTCAATCTGCAACCCGATCTCAACATATTCATCCAGGCGGGCGGTGTAACTATCGCAACCGAACGGACCAATGCCAAAGCCCGGTTCACCACGCCCTTATTTATGCCTGTCTCGAGCGAAGGAGCCCAGAACGTGCGCGTGCTCGACGAGTCGGGGAACGTGGCAATCGCGTCATATTTCACCGAGTTCGGCTTTGGTGACATTCAAGAAGAGACACAGGCACTGGCCGAACGATTAGACGTTCTCTTTGGTGGGGAACAATTTGCCGCTCTCACCCAGCTCCAGGCCCAGCGAGCTGTTGACGGCGCAAGCGCCGCTGGCACCACTTGGTGGATCATCCTAGTTGCTGCGCTCGGCGGAGCCATCGTAGGATCCCTAATCGCTAGCGGTCTCATCTCTAGATCATGAACAAGCGACGCTGGCATAGCACTAGCGAGTTCCACGACCTCACCACGCCGCATTCCCCGCTGGAGGTTAGCTAGATGCAACAGCAGCTGATATTGAAGACCTTCGTTCTAGCCTTATCGTTTGGGTTGGTCCTGGTGGGATGCTCCGGTGAGAATGGTAGCCCACTGGCCACAAAGGTAATTGATGACCCAACCATGACCAGCCCGTCCCCTGCCAAGAGTTCTAGCGGGTCTGTCCGTTCAAATTACACTCCTCCACACACACTACCTGGACCTGCCTCGGACGCCATTTTCTTCAAGAGCTTCTTCGTAGATCGCGCGCCCCTCGACTTCCGAAACCAAGAAATGGACTTCTATCTCTTCAGCCTCAAGACATCGGGTGCTGCAGAGCTAAGCGACGATCCCAACATTCGCCTTGAGCAAGCGCCGGCCACCACCCTATCCATTGTCCTCAATCCAGCCCCGGCTCCTGAGGGACAATTGAACCCGTTTTCGATAAAAGCGATTCGGCAATCCATCCAATACCTTATCGATCGGGAGTTCATCGCCAGCGACATTTACCAGGGACAGGCTCTGCCGATGCTGACCCACCTCAGCCCTACCGACTTCGACTACCTCACAGTTTTCGAAACGGCAAAGGAATCTGACTACCATTTTGATCCCGAGTTCGCACGCAGCATTATTGACCGAGAGATGACTGCAGCCGGCGCGGAAAAGGTCGGAGGGGTTTGGAACTTCGACGGTGCTCCCCTAAGACTCAAGTTCATTGTTCGCGTGGAAGACGAACGCCGGGCCATCGGGGATTTACTCCGGGCTGAACTCGAACGAGCCGGTTTTTTGGTCTCGCCGTCCTATCAAGAATTTGCCCCCGCGGTCCTCAACGTGTACGCATCCGATCCCAAAGCTTTTCAGTGGCATCTTTACACGGAGGGATGGAGCCGAGGAGCACCCCAACGCTACGACTTCGGCACAGTGAATCAAATGTTGGCGCCGTGGCAGGGGAATATGCCTGGGTGGCTGGAGTCTGGATTCTGGCACTACGATAACGAAGAACTCGACAGGCTAGGCCAGCGTATCTTCACCGGTGAGTTTTCAGGGGTGGACGAGCGCAACGAGCTCTATCGTCGTATGACGGAGGTTGGACTCGATGAGTCGATCCGTTTGTGGGTAGCGACGGTCAACAATAGCTTCCCTATCCGTGAGGGTATGGAGGGAATCACCTCGGACTTAGTCGCAGGGCCGAAGACTGCCCGCTCTATACGAGAGATCTACATCCCAGGCCAAGACTCGCTAACCCTGGGCAATCTATGGGTGTGGACAGAACGCTCCACCTGGAACCCGATCGGCGGGTTCGGCGACCTCTACAGCAATGACATCTTCCGGAACCTGGTGGATCCTCCTATTGCTAATCATCCCTTCACCGGGCTGCCCGTTCCGTTTCGTGCAACTTTTGACGTTGAGACGGCCGGGCCATCGGGCAAGCTTTCGATACCTGAAGACGCCGTGATGTGGAATCCCGAAGAGAACGTTTGGGAGCAGGCTCCTGCCACACAGGCTACAAGCAAAGTGACCTTCGATTTTTCAAACTATTTTGGCTCGAACTGGCACCACAGCCAGCGGATCACAATGGCGGACGCCATCTATTCAATTGCCCAGCAATACGAGTTGTCATTTGACCGTACCAAGTCTGAGATCGAGTTTGCCTTAGGCGCAACGGCTCGTCCCTACTTAGACACATTCCGTGGTTATCGAATCGCAGGCAACGAAAGACTAGAGGTTTATGTAGATGTCTGGCACTTCGAAGAGATCCACATAGGAGCCTATGCTAGCCCCCCCAGCTTGAGCACACCATGGGAGTTGCTCGCGGCAATGGACGAACTTGTATTCGAGACGCGACGGGCAGCTTACAGCGATACATCGGCGGCTCGCTTCAACGTGCCTTGGATCAGCCTCGCGATGAAGCAAGACGCCAACCTCGTAGAACGAACGTTGGTCGATTTCCTCAACAACAGTTTCCTTCCAGAGGGCGTCTTCATAGTCAACAATCGGTCCCTAGTGAGCAAAGCCGAGGCGGATGCTCGTTATCAGGCGGCGATCGACTGGTTTGAAAAGCACGAGATGCTCGTCATTAGCAACGGCCCCTTTTCTCTCAAACGCTATGACCCACCCGCCCAATTCGCCGAGATTCAGGCCTTCCGGGATGAATCGTATCCATATAAACCCGGTGACTTCTTCTTGGGCGACGCGCCCCGTATCGACATCACCCGAATCCTATCCTCTGACATCAAACGTGGAACCGATGCAACAGTTTCGGTGGAGGCTGAAGGTCCGGGAATGCTGGGTCTTCGATACGTCTTCTTTGATCCTGTTAACGGCACGATCGTAGACACCGGCGATGCAACAGTTAATGGCTCCAACCTATCCGTAACTCTTCCCGGATCACTCACTGGAAATCTTGAACCTGGACTGTATCAAATGTTCGTGGCTGTGTTCTCCGAGGAGATCGCCAGCCTTAGCGAGCGCCAGATAGACATAGAAATACTAGGCTAAAGTCCGATAGCGCTGAGTCGGCCGCAGAATCACGGCGCTCACCGCAAACAGTCACCAGAATGACACTAGTTAAACCCCTGGCAATCCGTTTGGCCACACTGGCGGGGGTACTCTTCCTCGTCCTAGTGGCGCTCGTCATCACCCTAGGTGCTACGGGGTTCTCAGATAGGCTGTTGGAAGCACAGGTGGGCGAGGACCTTCGAGGCCTCCGTCAGAGTCTGTCGCAGACCATTCGCGATCCCGCAGAACTCGAAACAACACTCGGTATACGTCGCCAGCAACTTGTCGAGTTTTACGACCTCGACAAGAGCTGGG
The DNA here is from genome assembly GCA_964619905.1 of uncultured Dehalococcoidia bacterium. Classification (GTDB taxonomy): domain Bacteria; phylum Chloroflexota; class Dehalococcoidia; order SHYB01; family SHYB01; genus DAOUKH01. Next base: position 2,147 of record CAZUGG010000170.1, on the reverse strand, counting down.
TTCGACGGCTACCGGACACTGTGAGTCGTGTGATTACCCTCGACCTGGGGGAGGCACGTTCTTTGAAGAGTTTCTCAGGAAGCCGACGGGTTTCCGACATCGTGTGGGATCGCCTACCCAACACCGCCCTCTTACTCACCACTAGCCTCATCATTACAGCTGTTGTTGGTCTGGGAATCGGAGTCAAGCTCGCAACTCGAGTGGGCAGCAAGATTGACCGGGCCGTCTCATATTTTTCCGCAGTATCTTTCGCCATGCCAGCGTGGTGGATGGGGATCCTCATGATTCTTATCTTCGCCTTCAAACTCGATATCCTGCCCTCCGGCGGGATGTATAGCACGCCCCCTCCGGAGAGCGGCTTGCCACGCTTCCTAGACCTCATCAAACATTCAATCCTACCTGTAGCCACGTTGGTTTTGGTGAGCGTAGGCCCTTACATCTACTCCGTCCGAACTATGACAATGAACGTAGCTCAGCAAGACCACGTCGCGATGGCGCGGGCAAAGGGCATGCCTGAGAGCATCGTCAACCGGCGTCACATCTTGAGAGTCGCAGCGCCCCCCATCGTAACCGGGCTAATCCTAGGATTGGCGGGGTCGCTCGGAGGCTCGATCCTCGTCGAGACGATATTCAACTGGCAGGGCATGGGCAGGCTCTATTTCGATGCGGTGGCTGGCACACCAGATGAGAACGTCATCGTCGCCCTTACCTTCGTTTTCACCCTCCTCTATGTTGGGGCGCGCTTCATCCTCGACGTCTTGTATTTAGTCCTTGACCCTAGGGTCCGGTACTCTTAAATGACGAGGCACGCGATGTTCAAAGAGCTCCTGGCCACATGGCCGGGAAAGTTCGGTGTCGCTCTCTTTATCTTTTTAGTCGTACTGTCTCTATATGTGCTCGTTCGGTTCCCGCTCAATTGGGGCGAAGAAACATGGAGCGATCCATCCCAGTGGGCCGACAATCCTGTTGCCGCCCCGCCAGCATGGTCAACCATTCTGACCTCGAGGGACGAAGTTCCTCACCGCACCTTCAAGGCAGTCAAAGCGACTGAAATTCGCCAGACCTCACAAGGGTCGGTTCAAACTTTCGTAGCCTCGATGAGGCACGAATCAACCCGTCCACCACTTTTCACTAACTTCTCGGTGGAAGGTATAACTTTTCATGAACGCCCACCTATCCTCACGATCTCGATGGTACGCCCCGATGGCAGCAACGTTGTATTGTTCAGAGAGGCAATACGGGGTCCACGCGAAGGGGAGAGCGCCCCGTATTTGCGATTCCACGAGGACGCCCTTCGTGTGAAACTTTCGTCTCAGCGGGTCGCGGCCGACGCCATGGCTGATTTCTTACGCGACGAATACGGCGCGACCTTCCGAGCCAACGACCTCGTTGATGATTTAGATCGGTCGTTCTTCGGTATCCCTGACGCGAATGAACCCTCAGGAGTCGCCGTATCAGAGGGCACCTACGAGCTCAGGCTTAACGCATCCCTTCAAGACCCACGCGACTCGATCGACAAGGTCCGCTTCGTTGTCGGTGGCACTGTCTTCGGACTCATGGGCACAGACAACCTTGGCCGAGATCTTATTGACGGTCTGCTTTTTGGTCTTCCAGTGGCCCTCTTTATTGGCATCATGGCCTCGCTGATCACCACGGTGATCGGAACGAGTCTCGGGGTAGTCAGTGGTTACGCTGGCGGCAAGACAGATCTCTTGATCCAACGGCTTGCAGACCTAGTGGCCAACGTACCGTTGTTACCGTTACTTATTTTCTTCGTCTTCGTCGTTGGCCCGAACCTCTATCTCATAATCTTCGTACTGATAGCCTTCAGCTGGCCAGGCCTGACTATCCTTGTACGTTCGATGGTTTTGCAACTGAGGGAAGGCCAACTCGTCGAGTCAGCTGTGACCATGGGCGCCTCCAAGTGGCGCATCATGGGGCGCCACATTTTTCCCCAGATCGCCCCCTTCGTTTTCGCCCAGATGATCTTCTTCGCCCCAGCAGCAATCCTCGCTGAAGCTGGTTTGAGCTTCCTTGGCCTAGGCGATCCGTCAATACCAACTTGGGGTCAGATCCTGGAGGCTAGCTTCCGTACCGGCGCCGCCTTCTTAGGTTATTGGTGGTGGATCATTCCACCTGGCGCTCTT
>CAZUGG010000169.1:0-3139 GCA_964619905.1 uncultured Dehalococcoidia bacterium | reverse complement strand
CTGTTAAGCGCAGCAATTGTATCAACAACTTTTTGTGCTTGGGGGTGCAACGGCAAGAATCATCCTCCTGAAGGACACGGTTAGGAAAACGGGCGCACTATAGCATGTGCCGCGACAGGATCCGCAAGCATAGCCCTTGGTTGACCACGGAAATGCCACTTGCTACGCTCGCTCAGCCAATCACTCGCGGTTCGCCCTCATACGGACGCCAGGAGGAAGCGATGCGTTCCATTCTCGAAGGAATCCGGGTCATCAGTTGGACCATTGGCGCCACTGGGCCCATGGCGGCCACAATCCTCGGTGACATGGGAGCCGACGTAATAAAGGTTGAGGACCCCCGGGTGGGCGACATGGCGCGAACCCTCACCAGAGCCCACGGCGTGGACCTCACGATGCCCACGGGGAGCAGCCTGATCTGGGAGAAAAACAATCGCAATGCTAGAGGGATCGCGCTGAATCTAAAGACCAAGCGTGGCCTCGAGGCAATGTACCGTCTGGTCGAGAAGTCAGACGTGTTGATCCAAAACTACCGTGCCGGTGCAGCCGATCGTCTAGGCATGGATTACAAGACTCTAAAGCAGATCAACCCAAAACTTATTTACGCCTCTTCGACCGGCTTCGGCCACAAAGGGCCTTTCGTGAGTCGACCCAATCTGGACACTATCACACTCGCGGCTAGTGGCAACATGACTTTAGCAGGTGGTCCGGACTCGGAGCCGATCAATAATTCAGGCACGGCCGACCAGATGGGCGCCGTGTGGCTCGCTTTCGGAACTATCGCCGGCCTTCTTGCCCGCGAACGACTAGGGCTCGGCCAAGAGGTCTTCTCCTCTGGGCTCGGCGCAATGATCAACCTGCAATCGATCGCCGTGCTCGCGCGAGCAGCCACAGGGCAAGGTCCCGGCCACCAAGACAGACTCGACGCGGCCAATCCGCTGGCAAATTGGTACAGATGCAAAGGCGGGAGATGGATAGTACTCGCTCTGGTACAGGGCGATCGATACTGGCCTACTTTCTGCAAGGCTATGGACCTGAGCTCATTACAGCACGATCCGCGCTTCGCCACCCTCCTTGACCGAGAGCACCACCGTCGGCAACTAATCGATATTTTGGACGCTACCTTCGCAACACGTACATATGAGGAGTGGGATCAGAAGTTCCAAGTGGCTGGGGATCTTATCTACTCCCGCATCAACAATATCGAGGACCTCGAGAATGACCCTCAAGTCATTGCCAACGATTACATCACAGAATGGAATCATCCAAGGTTCGGCAGGGTGAAAGTCCCGGGCTTCGCGGTTCAATTCAGTGAGACTCCGCAGACACTTCGACTCGCCGCGCCAGAACTCGGCGAGCACACTGAGGAAGTTCTGCTCGAGCATGGTTACACCTGGGACCAGCTGCAGGAGATGAAGAAAGAAGGCGCGATCGTCTAGGAATCTTTGAACGGGGACCCGAGAGCATGGAGCCCTGCCCATCGCTGGCCCAACCAGGCCCGTCCAAATGATGCGGCCGGGTTGCGCAGATCCAAACAACTCTGGATCAAAAAGAGTCGGCTCCGGGGGCGTGCCGGTGAGCAAAGTAACCAATTCTGCGTGGTCGCTAGTTTGACCCTAGCTTCCCAGGATCCCTATGCTGTGCTCAAGCAATGCGCATCAGTGAGATCTTCTATTCGATTCAAGGAGAGGGCCTATATGCAGGTCTGCCAATGGCTTTCGTGCGCTTCCAGGGTTGCCCCTTCCGCTGCACCTGGTGTGACTCTCAATACACCTGGGATTTCGATGACGGGGAGGAGTTGACCTTGGAGGCAGTACTCGAGCAGGTCGACGTCTGGGGGTGCGATCGAGTCTGCGTTACCGGAGGGGAACCTCTGGCCCACCTTCGGGATTTCAAAGCTTTGGTGCGAGCACTCAAAGAGAATGGCCACTGGATCGAAGTAGAGACAGCAGGTGGTCACCGCCTACCCACCGATGTAGATATCGATTCCTGGGTCATGGACATCAAGTGCCCCACATCTGAAATGGAGCAGTTCAACAAGTACGATCAGATCGCTGTGCTCCGGCCTCAAGATCAGATCAAGTTCGTCGTTGCAGGTCGCGAGGACTTCGACTTCGCGCTTAGTGTCCTCTCACAGCACAACCCAGAATGCCCCACGCTATTCTCCCCCGTCTGGGGCGCCGTCGAACTGAACGATCTAGCAGAGTGGATAAAAAACGAGGCCCCTGATTCCCAGCTATCAGTTCAGGTCCACAAGTACATCTGGGACCCGGAACGGCGAGGGGTCTAGGTCAACATCATGGTCGACTTCCCCCGCCAGATCCACCCCGAACTGATCCATGAGGTAGTCGCGGATCTCGTGCGATTTGGACTCGGAGAAGACGGGGCGGACGACGATGTAACAACTCGCCTCCTCATTGACCCAAAGACACTCGGCGCCGGCCGCCTCTTAGCCAAACAAGAAGGAGTCCTCGCGGGCCTACCCACGGCCTCAGAGGTCTTCCACCAGGTCGATGAAGGACTAGGCTTCCACTCTGAACTCCGCGACGGAACGCAGCTAGAGGTGGGCCAAACAATCGCAACCATAGAAGGCCGTCTAGCCTCCATTCTCGCTGGGGAGCGTTTGGCTCTCAATCTACTCCAGAGACTCAGCGGCATCGCTACCATGACTTCTCAATTTGTTGCCGCCGTCGACGGAACCCAGACCCGTATATTGGACACGAGAAAGACGGTCCCCGGTTTACGCTTGTTGGAGAAGTATGCGGTAAAAGCTGGGGGCGGCTACAACCACCGCCTTGGGCTGGCCGACGCCATCCTCATTAAGGACAACCACATCGCGGCGATGCGTCGTCATGGCCTGAGCTTAGATGCGATAGTGGGCAAGGCACGGGCGAAAGCGCCTCCAGGAATGATTGTTGAAATCGAGGTCACGAACCCGGATGAGGCCAATGAAGCAGCGATCGGCAAACCAGACCTCATCCTTCTAGACAATATGACACCGACCCAGCTTAAGGCCTCCGTGAAAGCAATCGGTGGCCGCGCGATGACCGAGGCTTCGGGAGGTATCACGCTGCAGACGATAGGTGAGGTCGCCAACACCGGGGTCGACTTTATCTCCGTAGGCGCATTGACGCATTCAGCA